>NZ_JBFRDQ010000275.1:0-4350 GCF_052113865.1 Allobosea sp. TAB14
TGAGCGAACCGAGCGGCGCGGTGTCATGGACGATATGTGCGGACATGGAAACAATCTCCAGAAAAGAGAAAGGCCCGGCAGATGCCGAGCCTGGATGGTTGGGATGGAAAGAAACGGGGCGACCGGAGCCGCCCCGCCGGTGAGGATTACTCGGCCGCGATCAGATGGGCCGTGTCGTCCTCGCTTTGGTCCGGCTCGTCGTCACCGGCGAGGAAATCAGGCAGCGCATCGGTATCGTCCTCGGGGGCAATGTCGTCCGGCACCTGCTCGATGTCGGCCAGACGCAGAGGTTCGGGTAGCCAGCCGGTATCGGCCAGCAGGCGTTCCGCCTCCTTGGCCATGTCGCCCTTCTTCAGGTGCTCGATGAGGGACGCCGCCCGTTCACCGGCGCCCTCACGCACGGCTTCGAGGATGCGGGGCTTGGTGACACGGCCGAGATAGTTCTCGACCGTCGGCCGCCATCCTGCGCCCTCGACCATATCGAGGTCCGTGGCGCGCGCCAGCCGGTCGGCCTGAGACAGCCGCTGATCCAGACTACGCTGTGAAAGCCCGGAGCCGCCATTACGGTCGACCTTTTCATAAAGCGCATTCACGCCATAGGCGACGCAATGGGCGAGCAGCACCATGCGGCTGGCGTCGTCAAGCACGGCGATCCACTCCCACAGTGCATCGTCGTCGGTCGGTAGGTCCGCCTTCCAGTCCTGATACCGCGTCGCGATCGCCTTGGCCGACGGGCTGTCCTTCAGGTCGGTGCCCTGAGTCGAGAAGAAGTGGTGGCGCACGGTGACTTCCAGGCATCCGCTCGGCGCGGAATAGTGGTAGCGCTCCATCACCAGCCGATGCAGCAGCGCCGTCATGGCGACATGCGGATTGTTCGCCAGCGCATCGTGCAGCGCGAGCGTCTTGTGCGCCGTCAGCTCCGAGACCAGCCGTTCGGGCAGCGGCTTGATGACGTTCTCCTCTTCCTCCTCCGGTTCGGTCGGCTGGCCGCCAATGGTGATGACGGCGCGCTGCGCAGCGGGGATCGAAGACGCCGAACCATCGGGCGAAGTCCCGTCGTTTCGGTCACCTTCGCCGTCCACGACCAGGGGCGCTTCGTCCTCGGGATGGACATAACCGCGATCGACCGACAGGTGACCTTCGCGATCGATGCTGATGAACACACCGGCGCGGGTGATCTCGGTCGGGTCATAGATGACGGGGCGATCCTCGAGGGCGGCGAGGGCGGTTTCGATCTCACCGACCCGTTCGTCCACCACGTCGGGATATTGCTCGGCCTCGGCATATTCGGCTTCAAGGGCCTCGTATTCCGCAGTCAGGGCGTCGAAGGTCGCCTGTTCCTCATCGGTCAGGGGCGCCGCCGTGCCGATCAGCCGACGGAGGCCGTGACCGTGGCCATAGGGCGTCTCGACCCTGGCATCGACCCACTTCCAGCCCTCGGCGCCGATAGCCTCGGCTTCCGCCTTCAGCTTGTCGTCGGTGAGCTGGTCGAGCAGTCCGACATCCTGCAGCCAGCCGCCATCGTCGGACTGGAACAGGTCATTCAGGACGATGCCACCGGCGACCTCATAGGCGGCGAGACCGACGAACTGTGCCCGCTTGTCGGAGGCGCGCACCGTGGTTTCGGTGAGCATGCGCCGGACCTGATGCGGCTCCTTCGACCACGAATCCTTGATCGCATCCCAGACCTGTTCCTGGCGGGCATGGTCGGGATTGACGGTGAAGGCCATGAGCTGCTCCAGCGTCACGATGTCCTCGGCATACAGGTCGAGGAGCGAGGGCGCGACGGAGGCCAGGCGCAGGCGTTGCTTCACGATATTGACCGAGACGAAGAACGCGGCGGCGATCTCTTCCTCGGACATGCCCTTGAGGCGCATATCCTGAAACGCGCGGTACTGGTCGAGGGGATGGAGCGGGGCGCGCTGGAGGTTTTCGGCCAGGCTGTCGTCCTCAAGGAGGATGTCGCTGCCGGCTTCACGCACGACGCAGGGCACCGGCGCAGTCTTCGCCAGGCGCTTGGCCTTGACCAGCAGTTCAAGCGCCCGGTAGCGGCGGCCGCCAGCGGGGATTTCGAACATGCCGGTCTCATTGCCATCGGCATCGATGACCGGACGCACATTGAGGCCCTGTAGTAGGCCGCGCCGGGCGATGTCCCGCGAGAGTTCCTCGATCGACACGCCCGCCTTGACCTTGCGGACATTCGACTGGCTGAGGACCAGCTTGTTGAAGGGAATGTCGCGCGAGGACGACAGGGTGATTTTCTGAGCAGCAGTAGCCATCGTGGTAGTCTCCGCGACGGGCGCCGAGAGCCTCTCTCTCGACCTCAACCCGTCACGAAAATCCCCACACTCCTCTCACTCTCGGGATGGGCGATCCGTCGTGTCCAGAAGCAATTTGACTGCTTCCAGATGGTCGACCAGCGGTGCAATGACCCTGGCCGCATCCGGGAGAGTCCATCCCAGGATCTGCGGATAGCGAAAGGCCTGGAAGGCGTGAGGTTGATCCAGGGCTTCCACGAGGATCGCAAGGCCGGTTCTGTCCTTTGGGTGGAATCCTCCCTTAACAGCTTGGCGGTGGCAGCGTTCGAGACTGTGACCTATCGCCATCAGCCGCTCCTCGTCGTGCCCCTGATGGCTCAGCACTGCCTTGAGCGAGAGTTCCAGCGCATGAGCGACAAGCATCAAGAACGGCTCGCGCACGCCGCCGATATTGCCACACCGGGAGAGGCGGGTGGCCGCTTCGGCGTAACGTTCGCCCATGGCCAGATATTGGCGATCACGGCGATGATCGCTGCGGATGGGATCGTTCTCCGTCGATGGGGAGGGAGAGCTGGTTGCGGAAAGCACGGTCATCACGCCGCCTCCTGCTCATCGTCAAAATCGGTAATGGGTGAGGTCTGCTCCTGACCGGGCAGGAAGGACAAAATCCAGTCGGCCGCCTTGCTGGCGTGACTGGCGGCCCGGACGATGGCGCGGTTGTCCTCGCGAAGGCATTCCAGCCAGGAGCCGATGTAGTCCGCGTGGCGCACGGTTGGCTCAATGCCGAGCGATGCGCAGCAAAATGCTGAAATGAGTTCGGCCGTGATTTCCTCGACCGAATAGAGCTTCGAGCCGAAGGAGCCGGAGAGATTCCGGTTCAGCCGATGGGGCGCTCCGCTGGCGTGGCCGATTTCGTGCAGCGCCGTCCGGTGCCAGTTGATCGGCTCGAAATAGGCGTGCGGAGGCGGGACCTGCACATAGTCATGGGCGGGAACGTAGTAGGCGCGATTGCCACCGATGCGGAAGTCGATGCCGGTCGCCTTGATGAGTGCTTCGACCTTCGGCTCAATCAGGCCGGGCAGCGGTGGCGGTGCGACGACGTTGACATCCTCGGGCAGGCCCTGGCATTGCGCCGCATTGAAGACGGTGAACCGCTTCAGGAATGGGATTGCGTGTGCATCCTCACCGGTTTCGCGGGCGCGTTTCTTCTCGTCGTCGGGAACGAAACGGTCGGCATAGACGACGGTAGTGCCGTGTTCGCCCTTGCGGACATTGCCTCCCATTGACAGGGCCTGGCGAAACGTCAGCCAGCTCTGGCCGGGAAAGCCATGCTGGATCACGGCGCCCCAAAGGATCAGGACATTGATACCGGAGTAGCCGCGGCGTGTGACGGCATTCTTCGGCATAGCGAGCGGCGCCTTGGCAGCCGCCGTTCCCCAGGGCTGGACCCAGGGCACGCGGCCTTCTTCCAGCTCGGCGATAATCTTGTTGGTGATGTCGTCATAAAGGTTCGTGCGATCTGTGCCGGCACGGGCGCTGCGATCGTATCTGGCCATCGGGGTTGCTCCGCGACGGGCGCCGGAGACCTCTTCTCCAGCCTTCAACCCGTCACGGCGAAACCGGCCAAACTCTCGCTCTCGGGGGGGCGTTGCGGGGTTTCCCCGCTGATGGGGGTGTGCCGGCGACCTTGGCGCCGACCAGGGGGAAGGCTTTCCCCCGCAGATACGTCTATCCGTAAAACCGGAAACACGCCGATCCGTAATCAGGACCTACGCCGGTGTTGGCCTGACGCCGGCTGCCGAACCTGCAGGAAACGCATCCATCAGGATGAAAGTCGCATCTTGCCGCTGATGAGCATTGATGAGCGGAACCAGCCGGGTGAAATGCTCGGTGGCACAATGGGCATCGAGCGCCGCCCGATCCGGCCATTCTTCGATGAAGATGAAGTGGCCGGGATCTTTCTGATCCACGAACAAATCATAGGCTATGCAGAGTTCTTCTTGCCGGGTTTTCTCGATCAGTTCCCAATAGAGCGGCAGAACAATCTCGACGGCCTCCAGTTTGATGAAGTCCTGAGCGATGACTTTTAACA
>NZ_JBFRDQ010000276.1:0-4292 GCF_052113865.1 Allobosea sp. TAB14
GTTCTGCTTGGTCTGGCGCAGCTTGTCCAACAGGAACTCGATCGCGTCCTGCGGGCCCATCGGGTTGAGGATGCGGCGCAGCACATAGGTCTTCTGCAGGTCCGAGCGCGGCGTGATGAGCTCTTCCTTGCGGGTGCCGGACTTGATGATATCGATCGCCGGGAAGATGCGCTTGTCGGCCACCTTGCGGTCGAGAATGATTTCCGAGTTGCCGGTGCCCTTGAACTCTTCGAAGATCACCTCGTCCATGCGCGATCCCGTATCGATCAGCGCGGTGGCCACGATGGTCAGCGAACCGCCTTCCTCGATGTTGCGGGCCGCGCCGAAGAAGCGCTTCGGGCGCTGCAGCGCATTGGCGTCGACACCGCCGGTCAGCACCTTGCCGGATGACGGAACSACGGTGTTGTAGGCGCGGCCGAGACGCGTGATCGAATCCAGCAGGATCACCACGTCACGGCCATGCTCAACCAGGCGCTTAGCCTTCTCGATCACCATTTCCGCAACCTGGACGTGGCGCGACGCCGGCTCGTCGAAGGTTGAGGACACGACCTCGCCCTTCACCGAACGCTGCATGTCCGTGACTTCCTCCGGCCGCTCGTCGATCAGCAGCACGATCAGATAGCACTCGGGATGATTGGTCGTGATCGACTGCGCGATGTTCTGCAGCAGCACGGTCTTGCCGGTGCGCGGCGGCGCCACGATCAGGGCGCGCTGGCCCTTGCCGATCGGCGCCACGATGTCGATGACGCGCGGCGAGAAATCCTTCTTGGTCGGATCCTGCACCTCGAGCTTGAGCCGCTGATCCGGATAGAGCGGCGTCAGGTTGTCGAAGTGGATCTTGTGCTTGATCTTCTCCGGGTCTTCGAAATTGACCGTGTTGACCTTGAGCAGGGCGAAATAGCGTTCGCCATCCTTCGGCCCGCGGATCGGTCCCTCGACCGTATCGCCGGTGCGCAGGCCGAACTTCCGGATCTGCGAGGGCGAAACGTAGATGTCGTCCGGGCCGGGCAGATAGTTCGAATCGGGCGAACGCAGGAAGCCGAAACCGTCCTGCAGCACCTCGACGACGCCCTCGCCCAGGATTTCCGTCTCACGCGCGGCGAGCTGCTTGAGGATGGCGAACATCAGCTCCTGCTTGCGCATGGTGCTGGCGTTCTCGACCTCCACCTCCTCGGCAAAGGTCAGCAGTTCGGTCGGAGACTTGCTCTTGAGCTCTTGGAGCTTGATTTCCCGCATGGGGCACCCGGATCTAACGCCCCGCTAAGGCGGGGTGGGGATGGTACTGGAGTGATCGACTTGGGTTCGAACCGAACCTGCGCGGGGGGATTGTGCGCCATGAGCTGCTGCGGGGCAGCGGGCTCACGAACAGTCGACAACAGGGAGGACGCTGGAGAAGCGTGGCATTCTGATAACGGGAAATGCGGCCGGGCTCAAGCGGGAAACGACGGCTCCCGTCAGAACGGCTTCACGATGACGAGAATGACGATGAAGACCATGAGCAGCGCCGGCACTTCGTTGAGAATGCGATAGTAGCGCGCTGACTTGGTGTTCCGGTCCGCAGCGAAGTCCTTCACCCGCCGGGACAGGACGCCATGGATACCGGAGAGAAGGATGACGAGCAGGAACTTGGCGTGGAGCCAGCCGCCTTTGAAGGCGAAAGCGTACCAGGCGAGGTAGAGCCCGAGCACCCAGGTCGCGATCATCGCCGGATTGATGATGCCCTTGAGSAGCCGKCGYTCCATGAYCTTGAAGGTYTCGGACTGSAYCGAGCCGRTCTGCGCYTCSGCGTGATARACCATCARYCKSGGCARATAGAGCATKCCGGCCATCCAGGAGATGACCGCCATSACGTGRAAAGCCTTGATCCATTCATACATGGCTTGAGCCTTTCAGCCGCGCACTGCCTTGAGCAGACGTTCGACATGGGAAATCGGCGTGTCCGGCAGGATGCCGTGGCCGAGATTGAACACGAAGGGAGCCGAACCGAAAGCGGCCAGGATCGCCTCGGTCTCCCGCTCCAGCTCTGGCCCGCCAGCGCGAAGGATCTGCGGATCGAGGTGCCCCTGCACCGGCACGAGCGACTGGATCTCGTCACGCACGAAATCCCGGTCGATCGCGCTTTCGAGGCCGACCGCATCGACGCCGGTTCCCCGGACATAATCCGGGATCAGCCGGCCGGCCCCTCGGGGGAAGCCGATGATGCGGACCTGCGGATGCTCCGCCCGAACCCCGTCGACGATCCGTTTCGTCGGCGCGATGCACCAGCGCTGGAAATCCTCGGGAGCGAGCACGCCGGCCCAGCTATCGAAAATCTGCACCGCGTCGACCCCGGCGGCGATCTGGGCGTTGAGATAGGTGATCGATGCCGCGACRATCCGGTCGATGATCTCCTGGAACAACGCCGGGTTCCTGGCGAAGAGCGCGCGCGCCGGCCCCTGGTCCGGCGTTCCGCGGCCGGCGACCATATAGGTCGCCACCGTCCAGGGCGCGCCACAGAAGCCGATGAAGCCGGTCTGCCTGGGCAGGGTACCGCGGACGCGCTGCACGGTCTCGATGATCGGCGTGAGCTTGCCGTCATCCGCCAGCTCATCGATGGCTGCGAGCCTCTCCTGCGTATCGACGGGTTCGAGACGCGGCCCCTCGCCCTCCGCGAACCAGAGCTTCTGGCCCAGCGCCTGAGGCACCACGAGAATGTCGGAAAAGAGAATGGCCGCGTCGAAACCAAATCGGCGAATCGGCTGGAGCGTCACCTCGGCGGCCAGCTCAGGATTGTAGCACAGCGACAGGAAGCTGCCGGCACGCGCCCGAATCTCGCGATACTCCGGCAGAAAACGCCCGGCCTGCCGCATCAACCAGATTGGCGGCTTCGACAGAACCTCGCCTGAAAGTGCCCGCAGGATGGCAGGTGTCTCGGTCGTCACAGAGCCTGCCGGGCGATCCATCTCACATCCTCTATTAAAACAAAGAGATTCTTAGAAAGACTCTTTTTCTTTGACTCTTGGGCAGGGGAGATAGCCCGCCGCAATTCTGTCCACAACCGTTCCACAGGCGGTGGGACAGCAGGTCGCGGTCGGCTCGCCCGGACCAAAGCCGTTAAGGCTTTCTTAACGAATGGAATCCGGAGGTTCACTCCGACCCGTCGGAATGATTCACGTGAAACACTTTCTTTACCATGCACAGCCGCCGGCCTGTTGATCGTTGGGCCGAGTTGTACAGGGGCAGCGCCCGGGCTCGTCGCTTGCGAGTCTTATCCACATCACTCCCGATGCCATGGGATAACCCATCGGCTCTCCGGATCGGCGAGGCCGATTTGCCAAAGCCGTATCTCGCGTTAGAGGTGAAACGAGCTTCACCGCGAGGGCTGCCGTGGTTCGCAATTACTTCCACCTTCATCTCGTCTCCGACGCGACCGGCGAGACGCTGATCGCGGTGAGCCGCGCCGCGGCCGCGCAATATGAAACCGTCTCGGCGATCGAGCATGTCTATCCGCTGGTGCGTTCGGAGGCGCAGCTTGCCCGCGTCCTTGCCGAGATCGAATCCTCGCCCGGCGTCGTGCTCTACACCCTGGTCGAGCCGGAGTGGCAGGAGAAGCTGGAGAATTTCTGCCGGGAGCTCGGCTGTCCCTGCCTGTCGGTTCTCCAGCCGGTGCTGTCCTTGTTCCAGTCCTATCTCGGCCAGACCTCGGCGACGAAACCGGGCGCGCAACACGTGCTCAACACCGAATATTTCCGCCGCATCGACGCGATGAACTACACGCTGCTGCACGATGACGGCCAGATGGGCGGGGACCTCGAGAGCGCCGACGTGATCCTTGTCGGCATCAGCCGCACCTCGAAGACGCCCACGAGCATCTACCTCGCCAATCGCGGTATCAAGACCGCGAACATCCCCCTCGTGCCGAACGTGCCCCTGCCGGTCGAGCTGGACGGGGCGCGGAAACCCTTGATCGTCGGGCTCGTCGCGAGCCCCGATCGCATCGTGCAGATCCGGCAGAACCGCCTGCTCTCGCTGCGCGCCGATGACGAGACACCCTATGTCGACCCGGCGGCGGTTGCCGACGAGGTCGCCCAGTCGCGCCGCCTCTGCGCCCGCAAGGGCTGGCCGGTGATCGACGTGACGCGCCGCTCGATCGAGGAGACGGCCGCATCGATCCTCGATCTGCTGCGCGACCACCGTATGAAGTTCATCGCGACATGACGCGGCTGTGGCTATCGCCGGCGCCGCTTATCCTCGCCTCGGGCAGCGTCACCCGCCGCGACATGCTGGTCGCCGCCGGGCTTCCGGTCGAGACC
>NZ_JBFRDQ010000277.1:0-4277 GCF_052113865.1 Allobosea sp. TAB14
CACGGTACTGGCAAGGTCGACGAAGCCAAGCTCGAGGACGTGCTCGGCAAGCTGGTCGACCTGTCGCCGAACGGCATCCGCAACCATCTCGGCCTCAACAAGCCGATCTATGCCAAGACCTCGGCCTATGGCCATTTCGGCCGCAAGGCTGGCCGCGACGGCAGCTTCTCCTGGGAGAAGACCGATCTCGTCGACGCACTGAAGAAGGCCGTCGCCTGACGACACCGTTTGGTCGTCAACGAGAAGGCCGGGTTCCCCCGGCCTTTTTCTTCGATGAAGAGGTCTCCGAAGCTAAGTTTGCATCAAGCACTTTGGGGTATGGATCTGAGCTATCTCAGGCGCTTATCACCGCTCCCAAGCGATCGACACCGGCGAGACGATCAGCCTAGCACAGATCGAGGCCGCTGCTTGGCCGATTTTGGCGCCTATTTCCGCAGGCAGAGGACGAGAACCCCGCCGTAATTCTCTGCTGCGATCCTGAATGTTCTAGAGATCAGAAACTTCCAATAGGCTTCTCGAAAGCCGGCCGCCTTTGCTCGATCAAGGATATCCCAGCCTGGGATTTCAAACACCAGCGACCCACCAGTTCCCATCGGATCGCCATGATATTCGGGTTCGGTGAAGTGGACTATCTCGCCGTCTTGTATGCGGGCCCTGACGATGCTTTTCTCGTCAACGAACGCGAAAGGGCATGTTCCGACGTGCCACCCACCCGCTTTCAGTACGCGGGCCATTTCTGAAGGGCTGCGTCCAGATCGGGAACATGCTCAAGTACTTCGGTCGTTACCCCCGCGTCGAACACGCCATCTGGGAAAGAGAAGCGGGTCAGGTCCTCCGTAGGTATCGGAAAAAGATCAGCGATCGTATCAGGATTGGTCGCATACTCGGAGCCGATGAAGCGCGGAAAATTGCCTCTCAGCAGAGCTGCTATCGGCGTTATTGCCTCCGTGCCATAGATGTTGGTTTTCGGAGAGTATTTACCGAGGCATCTGTGAAGGGCAAAGAGTACGGTCGATGGGTCTGACGCAATCTCGCTGACGTTTGGGATCATTGCGAGCCGATCAGACGGGCTTGGAGAAGATCGATCTTTCCGCGACCGTACATTTGGCGTTTGACGACCTTGAGACGGTTGATCTGGCCCTCGGATCATCACAGATCCGGATATGCCACRCGGCCATTGCTTCGGCTTGAGCGGCAGCTCCTATCGTTCGAACGGTGGGCGCTACAGCGCATAGGGTTCGCGTATCCCCGGGTCGTCGAACGGAAAGTCCTTGGTGTTGCGGGTCACGAGCAGACGTCCGGCGGTCTGCGCCGTCGCCCAGATCACCGCGTCCGGCAGCTTGATGCGATGCGCTCTGCGCAGCTCGACCGCACGGCTGGCGATCTCGTCGTCGAGTGCGATGAGCCTGAAGCCGTCAAGGAAGCGCCGGGTCGGCTCGACCAAATCTGCATCCGCTCCGACCATCACCTCCATCCAGGTGATGATGCTGATGGCCCGGTTCTCGAAGCGCTCGATTTCCGCACGGGCCTGAGCGATCGCGTTCAGATGGTCGATGAGGATATTGGTGTCGAACAGTGCGCCTACCATTCACCGCGCACCTTCTCCTGGTAGGCCAGACCGTCAAGCTTGCGCTTGCCCCACAAACCGAAGCCATCCCCGACCTGCTCGCGGTGATGGCGGTCGAGATAGCCGTCAATCGCGTCGCGGATCAGAGCGGCACGGGACCGGCGCATCCGTTTGGCGAGGATGTCGAGGGCTTCGACCTGCGCATCGTTCATGTCGATCAAGGCTCGCATCTCAGGCTCCATGATATGCGTCATGCATATCATATAATGTGGTGCAAGCGAAGAAAAAGCATCGCCTGGGTCGCGCCACCAAGCCTTTCGCTTCCAGSCAGACTGCCGAGCCATGCTCGGGTGGRTGYKTCCCGATTGCAACCGGCGACCCGGACGGGCTTTCATGYTGCGCGCCCATGCCGCGCTATACGGACAATGTCATCAAGCGCGGAGCGTACCAACGGCCAGGGGAAATCCGTACACTCCCCGAAGAATTCGCTTTCGCGCATGACCGCATTGAGTTTGCCCGCTACGCCGGCAAGCGTCGTGGCGGGCGTGACCGTCAGAGCGTCCAYCAGTTCCTGCTCACGGTCAGCGGCGATCCGTTCCGCCCGCATGGCCGCGGAATAGCCGATGCGTTCATCCTCGGCGTCCCAGCGGGCTTGATGGGCGGCCAGATCGGCTTCGGCCTTCGCGCGGATATCGGCGAAGGCGAAATCGTCGCCGAAATGGTTCCCGATCTCGCCCTGCCACCAGATGGCGAGAGTGGTGTCTTTCTCCGGCAGATRGACTTCCGCGCACGGAAAGCCAACAGTATTGACCAGTTGGGCCTCAAGGCGCTGCTGCTTCTCGCCTAGGGCGGCGGTGTTGAGACAGGCGACCTTCCATGCACGCCAGAGTTCCAGCGCGGGATCGCCAATGGCATTGCCAACCGGGCCTTGGTGGCACCTGCGCCATCGTCGAACGGCCAGGCCACTGCGGCCGCCGTCGTACCCGTCAGCAACGTCCTGCGCGTGACGGAAGACAAAGTTCTGCTATTCTCAGAATCAGCCATTGATCCGAGCTCCTTACAGCTTGGGCGTGGTTAGGCTAAGTGGAGTGTTACTGCACTCCGCTTAGCCGCTCAGGCCAGGAAATTATGTCTGTGACATAATTTTGCAGACCAAAAAATTATGTCAAGGTATTAATTTTGATAAAAGAAGAGCAGATACGAATGGCGCGAGCGGCATTGAAGTGGGGGGTACGGGACCTCGCCCGTGAAGCCCATGTGACAGCAGCTACCATTACGCGTATYGAAGCTGGCAAACCYGCACATGCTTCCACGCTAAAGGCCATCCGAACCGCGTTTGAAGCTTTTGGTATCGAATTCATCCCGGAGAACGGTGGAGGGGTCGGCGTTCGCTTGTCGCGCCGATCCGATCAAGCGTAGTAGCGCAGGCAAGCTGATCGCGCAGGAACATGATCCCGTCATCCGGCCACGGCGAAGCATCGGCGGCAAAATCGGACGGATCAGAGTCCGATCSTCCGGCCCCTGTCTCGCTCTGTCACGGGGTCGCCGCCGGACGTTACGGTCCCCGGTTCGTCGGCGCCAGCGCGACGGCGGCCAAGGCTGGCCCTTCGGACGCCTTGCTACGGCGGGGCTTCCGGCGAAATGACCGCTGCCGCCCCGGTCGCGTTAGTGATCGAAGCCGAATGGCGGAAWGGCGCCGARGGCGTGGTTCCGGCGCAGCCGAGAGCACGGCCCGAAGGGCAACGCCCTGAATTTCTTCGCGGACATTATCCGTCACGATTTCGAGGGAGATGCTTTTTCCAGTCGATCAACGGATTTGGGGTCGGAAGCCCGCTTGTGCAGCGCATCCCAATCGYCGGGCGGATTGCCGTCGTCCAGCATTCCCTTGAAGACCTTGTAGGCGTCYGTCTTGGMGCCATAGGTCCGCAAGCTGTTCTCGTCGTTCACCSAGGCGAAGATGATGACCTTACTTGCGCTGCTATACCGAAAAAARAGCCGGAAACGGCCATTGCCGAACTTGGCGCGAAACCAGTGCTTGCGATCATCGCCAAGGGTGGAGCCTTGGCGATAGACCGCCGCTGTCGGATCCGACGGGACCGCGACGGTGACGAGCTGGACCAAGGCGGCGAGCAGCTTGGCGTCGGCGGATTTCTGATAGCTCTCCGGCTTCTTCGCCTTGAGCGCGTCGACCGCCTCGATCAGCTTTTCCCACTGATCGAGAAAGAGAGGGTGTGCGAGGACGGTCCAGCCATTGRTCGTCAGCATATCAGATCGAGACGTCCCCCTCGATCTCGGCATCGAGATCGACCGTCATGCCCGCTGTCAGGGCAACAGCCCGGTCAAGCAGGGATTGCGGGAAAGGAAGGACGGATTTCTCGGGGTGCTTGGCCATATCCCGCGCGAGAAATTCAAGAAAACGGTCGATCACGGGATCGGCGGTTTCTTCAACCTCGGCCTTCTGGACATAGACGCGGCGCTGCTCATCGACAAAGAAGGCAATACGCCCGCCATAATCGACACCCAGCGCCTGCCGAACAGACTTCGGCACGGTGGTCTGTCCCTTGGCGGTGATGGTGCTTTCTTCTTTCAGTAGCGCTCCCATGGCGGGCCTCCTCAATTGGTCAAACAGAAAGTAAGGAAAAATTCTTACACAGTCAAGAAAATGCCCGCCAGCCGGTCCTCAGCCGTCGCTGTCGCCGTCGAGGATTTC
>NZ_JBFRDQ010000278.1:0-4130 GCF_052113865.1 Allobosea sp. TAB14
GGCCCACGCTGATGATGGTGGCATAAGCAAGTTCGCTCTCGAAAAGCGCGAGTAGCGAGTCCTGGCTCTCATCGTCGAGCGCGGACGTGGCTTCATCCATCACGATGATGTCCGGCTTCTGGATCAGAAGGCGCGCGAAGGCTATCCGCTGGCGTTCGCCGCCGGACAGGATCCGGTCCCAATCTTCGACCGCTCCAAGCCTGCGAGCGAGATGTGGCAAGCCGCATCGTTCGAGCGCAGCCAGGATGACACTGTCCTCGATCGACGCGTCGGCGGCGGGATAGAGCAGGACCGACCGCAATGAGCCCTTCGGCAGATATGGCTTCTGCGGCAGAAACGCGATCGACTTGTCGGGAGGCACCGCGATCGAGCCAGCGCCCCACGGCCACAGCCCTGCCAGCGCCCGGATGAGGGTGCTCTTCCCGGATCCGCTTTCGCCGGCGATGAGCACCTTGTCGCCCGGGGCGATGGCGACTGTTGCATCAGCGATGACGATCCGCCCATTGCTATGCGCCACCGACAGATTTTCGATGTGAATGCTGTCATCGCCGCTTTCGGTGATGGAGATGTGCTTTCCATCCTCCATCTCCGCCCCGACATCGAGGCCCTGCAACTCCTCGACCAGTTCGTCCACCCGCGTCACGGAGGCAAACCATTCGGCGAGTCGCACGATGTTGTCGACGAACCAGATGAGCGCCGCCTGAACCGCGCTGAACGCGGCAACGACCTGCACGACGGCTCCCAGCGACACTGAACCAGACAGGTATTTCGGTGCGATCAACAGCAGGGGAACGACCGGAAAAAGCGCGCTGTTCGTATTCAGCACCAGCGCGATCAGCCCCTGCTGCCTCACGATCCTCAGCCAGGTTCGGACGACCCGCCCATAACCCTTGTGAATCGCCGTCAGCTCGTCGGCATCTCCCCCGATCAAGGCGATACTTTCGGCATTCTCGCGAAGCCGCGTCATATCGGCCCGAAAGCGGGCTTCCATCTCGTTCTTTGCCGCAACCCGCCGCACCAGCGGGTGGCCCGCGACATAGGCTGCGAGCGTTGCAAGCCCCGCATAGAGGATTGCAGCCAGGGCCATGTAGAACGGCACGAAAACGGTATGGCCCATGATCGTCAATTCGGCAGAGCCCGCGACTTGCCAGAGCACGGTTGCAAAAGTGGCGGCGGTGACGAATGCCGTGAGCAAACCGATCGTCATCTCGACGAGTGGCTCTATCGCGAGGCGCACATCCTCGGCGATCCGGTATTCCGGCGCGGATTTGATCTGGCTGAGGAGGCTGAGCCGATAATAGCGCTGGTCGGCGATCCACCAGCCTGAAATGAGCCGCGTCAGATGCTCGCGCCACCGGACCTGAAGCAACATGCGACTGACGACCAGCGCTGACATCGACAGGGACGTCGCGGCAAGAAGCACGGGCAGCCAGGCTGCGGTGCTCCACACCAGCGCGACGTCGCGCTGGCCCAGCGCGTCGAAGAACCAACGATTCCACAGGTTCATCGCGAACGCTGCAGCCGTCTGCGCTGCCACGAACGCTAACACGGCTATGGTCAGTATCCATGCCCGCCCGCGGGTCTCGCCGGTCCAGAACCGGAACGCGACGGAGAAGAACTCCCTGAAACGGGATCTCACGGGCACATCGGCCATAATCTGGGAACTCTCCCCCTCGCGCCCCAAGATCCTGCCCAAGGCATGGCTGAAACGACCAGGCTCGATTTACGTTCCAAGGGGCAGGACCGGGGCGCGCTCGCAAGCTGGCGAGAAAGGTCCCTGCGGAAGTGATGCCGGGGATGTCGACCCCGAAGGCGGACGTCGCCGCCTGGTAAAATCGCCAGCAAGGCAGGCGTGATTGGCAGCTCTCACATGCTGCCCGGTGAAAAGCGCGTCGGTCGAGAGACTTGCCTTGGTGATACTAGGCTTTTTGTTTCAGGCGACGTCGTGGCAGTGCCGCGCCAGCTCCTCGACATATTGCCGGCGCATCTCGGCGGTGTTGGGAAGGGATCGCTCTTCGAGCCAGGCGAGAAAATCATCGGGTCGAATGGTGACGATCTCCAGAGCCCTGCCGCGAGCCAACCAGGCATTCATCACGGCAACAGCATTGCGGTGCCATTCCTCGTAATCGGCCGGCATTTGATCGCGGTCATGTGCCAAGTCCCAGAGGCGATGGAAATCCTCTCGCTCATACCAGGGCAATGCAACCGTGTAGGCCTCAAATGTCGGTTTCATGTCCCCTCCAAGCTCCGGGATCGATCTCCGCGTGACTCACGTGCAGGAAGTCAATGCCAGCAGGCTACCCCGCCCGTCGGGTGTGATCCAGGAAAAACGAGATTAATCAGCATGTTAACCCGCTCAATTGGCGCTGTTCGAGACAGAGCCACGAAACAAGGTCTTTGAAACAAAATGGCAGGTTGTGCATTTTACCCATATCGCGACGGTTGAGGTGAATGAGTAACCGCCATGACGGAGACCACGAGCARGGGCAATGAACTGACGCGCGGCGAGCGCCTTCAGATCATGATCGATCAGGAAGAGCTGCAGGCTCTGGAGGATTTCCGCTTTGACAATCGGATGCCCAGCCGTGCCGCGGCGATCAGGGAGCTCCTGCGCCGAGGTTTGGCCGCGACGGGCTACGACCTCGATGGCCAGCGAAGAGCTTCGAGCGAATATGGCGTGACCCGCAGCTCCTCGAAAAGCCAAGGCGAGGCCGGCCAGCCCGAGGATTGAAGCCCGCAGCTGTCGAAAGGCACATCAACCGACATCGATAGGAGGTCGAGACGCCGGGACGATTGCCGGTGTCATGGCGGCATAGGCTGCCAAAATGACCACAATTCCGATGACGGCAAGCCATATCCAGAACTCGAGAGGGGGGCGACGGCGGCGCTGCATGTCCTGGTAATCTGTCTTCAGCTCGATTGTTCCGCGCCTTCTAAGCCCCAGCCTTCAGCGCAGYGTACCGATCGATCTGAGCGCGCAGGCGTGCCGGCCGGAGGACGGAACAGGTTTTGAAGTGCTCGCGTTGCCTGTCCATTCGATCCACGCGATGCGAGGTCAAGATGAAACTCCCGCTTCTCGCCCTTGGCGTGTTTGCGATCCTTGGGCCGGGACCGCTCGAGGCTGATGCGCAAACCCGCCCGAGCCCGCCGAAAGAAGAGCCAGGCCCGGGATCCGTCACGCAAGAAGGCACGGGGTCCAGCCCGACAGGTCGCTCCCCCTCGATAGACCAAAACAGGTCGGTGCCATCGACGACTGAGAGCCAGGACAACAAGAGCTATGGACGGGAAACCGATGCAGCGGGACAAGCTTTGGAACAGGGCAAACCCCGTCCGTCGCCCTAAGGCGTCTTATCCAAATGCGGCGACAGATTTAGCGGCGCCGTCCGATCGCGTCCTTCAAGAGGCTCTGCACAGCGTCGGCGTTGGCTTTTGGTCCCTTCATTCCAACGGCGATATAGTCGTTCCCTACTATCGCTCCGGCTTGCCACTCGCCGCCCATCTTCCTCCCCATGATCTCCATGACAGGTGAGCGAGCGACATAGGCCTTAGCACCRATTCCGGGGACYGATCGAAATCCTTCCCAGCTTTCGAAGCCCCAGGCCTTAGCTGGAGGGCGTTACCCGCYGGGAAARCACTGACGCTCATCTTGTTATCAGCGTCTTCWTTGGACCAAGAACAGCCAGAAGCACCGGGAATGAGGCTGCTTTCGCCCTSCCCTACAGYTGCGCCCACGTAAGCCGAGGCCTCTTTCTGYGTGAACAATTTGCAGAGAGGGTTCTCCGCCGCTTGCGCCGGAGCGACCGCAGCAGAGGCAATCAGCAATGCGAAAAKRGCGAGCCAGCGCATGATTGAGCCTCCCAATCYTCTGCGATCGAGGCTAGCGCCTTCGCCTTGTCGCGYCTTACTGCATATGGAGGATGGCGCGGTCCTTCATGCTGCGATCCCCTCGCWGCGCCCTGCGGTGACAACAATCAGCCGGCTGACAAGCGTCGCATAAGGAACCGCCGCCGACTTTTAGCGTTCGTAGTCGTCCGATTTGGAAAACGATAATGGCGCAAAAATTGACTGTGCGCCGTATCGGCGCGGAGTGGGGCTTTCGCGATGTAACGGTCAGGCTTACGGCCTCTAGG
>NZ_JBFRDQ010000279.1:0-4109 GCF_052113865.1 Allobosea sp. TAB14
TCGTTCAAGGTCGCGAAGGCAGCTTCGATAGTGCCGGGGCGCACGAACGCATCATTGTTCAGAAGTAAAAATGCCTGCCCCCGCGCGGCATGCGCCGCTCGATTGGTCGCCGTCAAAAACCCCTCGTTCGCGTCGTTTACAATGACACGAATTCCGTCGACGCGGCTCAACATGTCAGTTGTTTCGTCAGTCGACGCATTGTCAACCAGGATGACCTCGATTTTTGACGAAACCGATTGCAATGCTCGAAGGCAACGTAAGGTAAAATAAGCCTTGTTCCAGACCACTATGAGAACGGAAATCTCCGGATTTTCATGGGGTGGGAAGCTAATTCTTGCCCCAGAATTGAGGAAATCGATTAAGTCGCTCGTGGCAGTATCAACGGCTTGTTTTTTTAAGTCCTCCAAACTGGCGCGAGATTTAGGAACCTCGCGCGCCGTCTTTGAAGCGAGCGCCTGCCTTCTATCGGCAAGTCGCTGGGGGAGTTGGCCGGTTGCGGTCCAATAGACGAGCTTAGCGACTTGCCGCAGACGGCGGCCGAACCCCGGATAGCGGGTCATGACATGCCGCAGGGGAGCAGAGGCGCGCCAGCTAAGCGATGCCCGCAGGCGTTCGAGTTCCTGTCGCATGCTGTCGGAGGCAACGATCGCGGCCGCGAGCCGCATTTCGAGTTCTTTGGTTGTGCGGTGAAGCTCGGTCGCACGTTCCATGGTCGCTACGTGCTGCTGCTCGACATGCTGCAAGTCGGCTTGCGCTGCCTGCAAGTCGGCTCGCGCTGCCTGCAAGTCGGCTTGCGCTGCCTGCCGTGCCCGCAAGTCCATATCGATGTCGTTCCGATAGACATACAGGCTGCGAGGTAGTGGCGGCAGTGCGGCGTCGGAGGCGAGGCCGATAAGATACGGCGCACGCTCCATCGTTTCGCCCGCTTCAATCTGATCGCCGTCTCGGGCTTCGAAGTGTCGTGTGGACACGCTCTCCTGATCGCCCTCGACGAAGGATCCAATCAGCGCACGTTGGCGCGCGATCCGCACATTCCCAAAATAGGCGCGCAGCGCGCTTTCGAACTCGGGTCGGTTGACTTCCTTGACGTGGAACGGGTTGGGCGGAATGCCGGGGCCGGAATAGATGTCGCGGTCTGGGGTGCTGATGATCACCAGCCCATTTGGGCGCAACACGCGGCGCAATTCGGCAAGAAAATCTTCGTGCTCGGCGAAATGCTCGAAAGTTTCGAATGAGACGGCGACATCGATGCTTGCATCCGGAAGAGGAATCGCCCGCGCGTCGCCCTGAATGTAGCGCAGATTGGGGCGATTGAACTCCGCTTTGGCGGCTTCGACTACGGTTGCGTCGATTTCAACTCCGACGACAGATCGTGCGACCTGCGCCAGGATGGCCGAACCATAGCCTTCCCCGGCGGCGATATCGAGTACGTCGAGATTGGCGCAGAAGTCGCGCGCTAGGAAATAGCGATGGTAGTGCTCGACCGCGATCTGGCCCGAGATCGCTGATGTCAGCCGCTCGCCGCTGAAATCTATCGGTGCGTTCGCGGCTTCGCGCTTGAAAATTTCGGCCATCATCGGATCTCGGGCATGGGGCTGGTGTCGGAGCGTGTCTCAAGTTTTTCGTTCGAAACGAACCCGCATGTCGGGGAGTCCGAGCAGGCCGCGATGGCCATTCTTCTGCAGCGATCTGAAAATTAATACGTCGTTGACGAAGTGATGTTGAGCATGGACCTCGGGCGTACCGTCTGCGACCCCAACGCAGATGCTGTAGTCGCCGTGGAGTAGGTAGGGCATTCGGAAATGGAAGGAAGCCTGTAAAATTTCACCGGGCTCTGCCCCAAGGCCGCTGTTCTGATAGGTAAGAAACGTGTTTTCGCCGAACAGATTCTGCCCCAGTCGATCACGAACGTAAAAGCCGAGAATCGGATTGGCCAGAGGGGTCTGAACGCGCACGCGAACTCCGAGTGAGACGTCCTCGCCGCCCTGTACGGCTCGAATCGCCCGACCTGCCTCATCAACCAGCGTAACTTGCTCGATCTCGGCTCCGCCAGCGCCAAAGGATGATGTTCCCTGAGCCGGAGCAACGAGGGTTTCAGCGTTGGCGTCGGCATGGCCCGAAAGAGACGACGCATCGGCGATGACATTCGGCGCGCGGGTCAGGTTCAGGTCGAGCCCCTGCGCCGCAGAATGCATGCGCACCAGATAGGATTCCGAAACGAGCTTCGGAACCCCGTCCTCGACGATAGTTCCGCCGTCGAGCCAAATGGCTCGATCACACAAGGAGAGCACGGCGGCAGTGTCATGGCTCACGAACAACAACGTTCCCCGCTCGGCAAAATCACGGAGAAAGCGCATGCACTTCTGAACGAACAAGGCGTCGCCGACGGCAAGTGCTTCGTCAATGATGAGAATGTCGGCATCGACGTGCGCCATGACAGCGAATGCAAGCCGTACGGTCATGCCGCTTGAATAGGTCTTTACGGGCTGATCGATAAAGTCGCCGATATCGGCGAAGCTCTCGATCTGCGGTAGCCTGGCGTTGATTTCGGCTGTTGAGAGACCGAGCAGGCTGCCATTGAGATAGACATTCTCGCGCCCGGTGAATTCCGGGTTGAACCCCGCGCCCAACTCGAGCAGCGCGGCGACGCGGCCTGACGTTTGAACAGTGCCTGTCGTCGGCGCCAGCGTCCCGCAAATGATCTGCAGAAGAGTGGACTTGCCCGCGCCATTTCGACCAATAATGCCTACTGTCTCGCCTTTCCGGATCGAAAAGGTCACCTCTCGCAGCGCCCAGAACTCACGAAAGTAACTGGGCGCCGGGCGGCCAAGCAGGCGGGCAAGGCGGGGCGTCAATGCTTGCTTAAGGCGATCCTCCGGTCGTGCATAGGTCCGGAAACCCTTGCTGACACCGTTAACCGCAACCGTGATGTCAGAGGACATCGGCGAACCCCTTGCGGCTGCGCTGGAACCACCAATAACCAAAAAAAGCCATGGCAAAGGCCAGCACATAGTAGGCCACAAGCGCGTTCCAATCGGGAAGCCGGCCCCAGATTAGGACGTTACGCAGCTGCTCGATCGGCAGTGTGAGGGGATTGAAAAGTACCAGGCCGCGTAGGCTCTCGGGCAGGGCTGACAATGGGTAAAATACCGGCGAGAGGAAAAGCATCATGGTCGTTAGCAGGCCGATCACCTGTCCAATATCGCGGATGTAGACCCCGAGAGCCCCAACGAACCAAGTCAGGCCTAGCGTCAGCAACACGAACGGGGCGATGACGACGGGCAGCAACAGCACGGTGGCATGCAAGGGGTTGCCGACAAACAGCAGCGCGGCGAACAGGATGATTAGGCTGATGCCGGCATGAAACAGGGCCACGCCAACTGTGATGATCGGCAGCACCTCAAGTGGGAATACGACTTTCTTGACGAAGTTCGCGTGTTCGATCAGCAGTCGAGGCGCGCGCGTCAGGCATTCCGCGAAGAAAGCCTGCACGATCAACCCGGCGAAGAGAACGACTGCGAAGCTTACGCCGCCGTCCGGCGCTGCGTTAGACCAGCGTGCCTTGAAAACGACTGCGAATACGAAGGTATAGATCGCCAGCATAAGAAGCGGATTGATCAGCGACCACAGCAAGCCGCCGAACGACCCTCGGTAGCGTCCAACGATTTCCCGGACCACGAAGCTCTTGATGATCTCGCGATTGCGCCAGATCGAGCCAACGGCGTCGGTCACCCCGCGGCCCATTCGTCCGACCGTCCTTAAACCAATCTGCAATGTAACTTTCTCAACTTCCAGAATGCAAGGACAGGCAGGCCGTTGGGTCGAGAGGCGGCAGGAACGCTGATCGTGTCGCGCGCATGCGCCTGTCTTACGGCCCAACAGCGCCGAGGCTCTATATCCAATCGGATCTGGCACGTCCATCGCTGCTTGGCCGGATCCCGGTTAGAAGCTTCCGAAGCAAGGCGGGCGCCATCGAGGGGTGGCCGGTGAACAAGCCACTCTACCGGGCTCGTGCGGGTTCGGCGTCCGGACATGGCCCCAAACCCGAATACCAGTCCTTTGCGATCTGAGAGGGACATGGGGACGCTCCCCAAGCGTTGGTCTCGATG
>NZ_JBFRDQ010000280.1:0-4108 GCF_052113865.1 Allobosea sp. TAB14
CGGCGGTCGAGGAATTATGCGGATCTCACCCGGAACGGACTCTCTTCACCCGCTTCATCCCGGCCGAGCGCGAGGGTGACGGGCGCGGCACATGGCAGCGCTATTATCGGAGATGGCCGCAGGTCACCTTGGAAAGGGCCGGCGTTGAAGCCGTCCACCTCCTGCCCTCTCTTGAGCGGTTCGTTCCGCCCGCGCATGTGCTGGACAAGAGAGTTTACTCACCCTGGAGCGAAGGCCGCCTCGATCACTTCATGGCGGAGCGTGAAATCGATACGGTCATCGTCACCGGCGGCGAGACCGATGTCTGCGTTCTCGCGACCGTGCTTGGGGCCGTCGATCGAGGCTTGCGGGTCGTGCTGGTCACCGACGCCTTGTGCAGCTCATCTGACGCAACGCACGACGCACTGATGGAACTGTACCTTTCCCGCTTCAGCCAGCAAATCGAGGCCGCCACCACCAGCGAGGTCCTGGTACAGTGGCGGTAGCGGGTGGCACACCGGCAACCCGCGAACTGAGGCTGCTGTATTTCGTCGGTGTGGATCCCGAAGCTCTGGGAGATCCGCCACGCTCRAAGATCCGCTTTCGGCGTTGCGACCTTCCAGCGAAGCGATCTGGTTTGCCGTGCCGTGATGAGGGAGCGCATCTGCCGGCCTTCGCCTTCGGCGCCGGGATCGGCGACGTCGTGGATGGCTGGGCCTGGGCGCCTAACGTAGTCGCCTTCGCGACGAATGTAAGGACAATGGGTTTTTCTGAAGGGAATGGTCCTCGAGGAGGCTTCCAACGCCGCGGACTACCATTCGAACGGTGGAAGACCGGGTTCTGTTCCCGAAGGAACTGCGACCGAACAACGCTCTGGAATAATCGTTGTTACCTCACGCGGAGGGTCAGCGAATGTTCGAAGGATTCAAGCTCGCGGCAATCGAGCTGACGAGAGGAGCGATCCGGTTTCGCGTTGGCGGAAGCGGCCCACCGCTTCTGCTTCTCCACGGCCATCCCCGCACGCATACGACTTGGCACAGAGTCGCCACGCTCCTGCGGGAACGCCATACGGTGATCTGCCCAGACCTCCCCGGGTTCGGCGGCTCATATAAGCCTGCCGATCGGTCCGACCATGTAAACTCATCCAAGAGGGCGAAGGCACAAGCTCTGGTCGAGCTGATGAACCAGCTTGGGCACGACTCCTTCGGTGTCGCGGGACACGACAGAGGTTCGTATGTCGCGTTTCGGATGGCGATGGACCATCCCACACGGGTTCGTAGACTGGCGGTTTTGGACGGTGTTCCGATCCTGGAGGCCCTGGAGCGCTGCCGTTTGGAGTTCGCCCGGCGCTGGTGGCACTGGTTTTTCTATGCCCAGCCGGAGAAACCGGAACGCGCGATCGGGACCGACCCCCTAGCCTGGTATGGCGGCTCGCCGGCAGAAATGGGCGAGGAAAATTTTGCAGACTTCCTCGAAGCCATTTCTGATCCGATCACGGTCCACACGATGATCGAGGATTATCGGGCAGGTTTGACTATCGACGCAGACCATGATCGCGACGACCGTGCCAACGCCCGCAAGCTCGATTGCCCGGTCCTGGCGCTCTGGTCAGAGAGAGATGACTTGGTGCATCTCTATGGCGATGTGGTCGCGGTATGGCGCAGATGGGCCAATGACGTTCGCGGAGCCTCCATTCCCAGCGGGCATCATATGGCGGAGGAGGCCCCCGTCGAACTGGCCCGGGCGCTCGATGGGTTTTTTCAAGACGCTGGAACTCGAGATTCTATTTGAAGAAGCACCTGGCAATCTCCACGAAACCACGGAAGCCTCTCGACCGCAGGTACATGGACCCGCCTGAGCCTTCGATCGAATTCGCGCCACCAAGGTCCATTATTCACGACCGGGAATGAGCGTTCATCATCCCGCACCCTATCAACGAGTTCCTTGGCTGGCATGTCGCCCGCGAGCAGGGTCCGGTCGGTATCGAGTGGGTGATGTCCGAGGCAGCTCATGGCGGAGATAGCGTAGCATGCCTGACCTTAGGAGGATGGATCGATTCGATCCGCCACGGCATCCTTCTTTCCCCGTGGTAGAAGCGTCATCACCAAGATGAAAGCGGAAAGAACAAAACAGATGCTATTCGTGACAATGAGAGGCCACTCACCCAGACCAAGTCCATATACGGTCCAGAGAGCGAAGCCCGTGACGGTGAAACTGTAGGTCACCGGAGAGATCGCCTGCGTATCGCGTGTTCTGACGATCCGCCAGGCCTGAGGCACGAAACTGATCGTCGAGCACACCGCCGCGCATGTGCCAGCAACCGCGATCCACTTCATCACAGTCGCCTATCGAGACAGGCGACGAGCGTTTGCCCGGACCTTGCGCTGATACCCACGAACAATGCCTTCGGTGCCGTACCTGATGCGGCCTTCAAAACGGCCTGCCGGCTTGCCGCGGCTTTTTCGTTGACCATCCGAGCAGCCTCTCGTTTCGCGGCTGGACCACCCCTTGCGAGTTCAATCCCGCGCAGCCACACGACCTGCTGCGCCTCGAATGCAAGCATCGAGATCTGCGGCTTAAACATCCGCAGCCTGTCTTCCGATAGGCTTGCGTGACGTTCTGCCATTTCGGCGGGGCCGAGACGTCGCGCCGCGCGCCGCACTCTTTGTGCCAGGCTTCGGTGAGATATCCCTTGCGCGTAAAGCCCGGGCTTCCAGATTAAGCCGATACAAGCCATAGCCCACCGCCCCGGCAAGCATGACCGGCGTGGGCAGCCTGGTCGCCAGCAGCGTCAAGGGAACAGCAAATCTCTCGGGGATTTCGCCTCGCTCGACGTTCCGAGCAATCCAGGCTCCAGCCAGACTGGAAAATGCAGCCCGGATCATTTCGTTTCCTCCGCCGCACCCGGCGTGATCGGAACCTGCTCGGCAACAGGGTCACTTGCCGGAAAAGTATCCTTGAGCGCCCTGTCCAGCTTCTGATCGGGTGTCAGTTCTCGCTCTTCCCTACGTTGCGTCTTTTGTTCCCGGCGAAGGCTCTCGACTGCGGGGTTGTGCTCGTTCTCCACGGATGTCTCCTTGACTCTTTGACTGAGTGGAGACTGAACGCTGCGGTCCCGCGCTCGTTCCAGTAAGAGCTCGGCAACAAGCGCCGACATTCGCACGGGGAGACATTTCGCCGTTAGGGCCATATTGGCGCGATACCCTTCTGGCTCTTTCCAAAGCCAACCGCCCAAAACGCGTTTCCTCACGGTCGACAGACGGTGGGGCGTGATCCTGGTATCCGCGGCTTTCCCCAATTCGGGCTCGCGACGCGGGAACGTCCAATGGTGCGCCGGAGTTCAGGAAGCTTCTCTGGAGAGGCTACCATGACCCGGGTGACAGTAACCGCCTTGCATTTCGAGCCGCGGGGCTTCGTTCCCAACAATCCCAGGTTGCCAGCCTTGATCTATGAAAGGGCGTTCGATCCTGCGGCGACCATTGATCTCACCACGTTCATGGAGAAGCTTTTCCAAGAAAACGGATGGCCGCCTCAGTGGCGAGATGGGATTTACGAGTTCGACCAYTACCACGCCCAGGGCCATGAGGTTCTTGGCATAGCAGCSGGGTCGGCCGAGCTCGTGCTCGGGGGAGAGGGCGGCCGCGAGGTCAGGGTGGAAGCTGGCGACGTCTTGCTGCTGCCCGCAGGGACTGGGCATCGGCGCCTCAGGCAGTCCGATGATTTCCTCGTTGTCGGTGCGTATCCGCCCGGCCAGGCTGGAGACATCGTTCGCGAGGAACCATCGCCTGCAATGAAACARAGGATCGCCCTATTGAGCTTTCCACCCAAGGATCCAGTTTTGGGTGATGAGGGACCGATGCTCCGCTTCTGGGCGAACGCCAGCGTTCCTTGAGGCTCGCAAATATCGGACTTGTGCCTCCGGCTGGCGCCTGCAAGGCGCGCGAAATCGATGCGCGGTGCCGTGGCCTGCTGGCCATGTGAATCATGGCCACATCAGCCAATTGGAACCTCGGTGCCAGACTGCCCGTTGCCGACCGTGGTATTCGGAAGGAGAGCTAGCGATGATGTTCGTGGAGCAAATCAAGGAAGGCCAGCGCGTGATCGGATCCGATGGAGGGCATATCGGAAC
>NZ_JBFRDQ010000281.1:0-6192 GCF_052113865.1 Allobosea sp. TAB14
CCATACGCCCAAGAGCCTGACCGGCGCCGACAAGGGCGACGAATTCCTGCGCGGCGGCAATCTGCAGAGCTGGTTTGCGCCGAACATCACCAGCGATCCGCATAAGGGCATCGGAAGCTGGGCGACCGACGATATCGTCGCCTATCTCAAGACCGGAGCGAACCGCTTCGACATCGCGTCGGGCCCGATGGCCGAAGCCATCAATCACTCGACGCGCCTGTGGGACGACGCCGACCTCACAGCCGTCGCGACCTATCTCAAGGACGTCAAGGGCGACGGCGCGCCCGCGCCCACCCCGGTCGCGGCGACCGATGCCGCCATGACCGCGGGCAAGGCGATCTATCTCGACCGCTGCTCGGCCTGCCACATCTCCTCCGGCGTGGGTCAGCCCTCTCTGTTTCCGACGCTGGCCAAGACTCCGACGGTCAACGGCACCGACCCGACATCGCTGATCCGCGTCGTGCTGGAAGGCAGCCAGGCAGCCAGCACCGCCGCCAAGCCGACGACGCCGGCGATGCCCTCCTTCGGCTGGAACCTCAGCGACGCCGATGTCGCCAATGTCCTGACCTATGTCCGCAACAGCTGGGGCAATGCCGCCCCGCCCGTGACGGCCGGGCAGGTCAAGGATCTGCGAGCAGCGCTGACGCGATAGGGACTGCGCGGCATTCCCTCGCGCGGTCATCCCGCGCGGAGCGCAGCGCAGACCCGGGATCCATGCCTGAACCTTCAGCGGATTCGCTCCGGCATGGATCCCGGGTCGGCGCCGCCAGCGGCGGCTTGTCCGGAATGACCGGCTAGGGCTCGAGAGCGATCCCTAGACCGGGACAGTCAGCCCGGTCTTGACCCGGTCCATGGCGACGAATGAGCGGAACTTGCGGATATTGGGGTTGGCGAAGAAGAGCCGGCGGGTCAGCGCCTCATAGGCCGCCATGCTCGGCACCAGCACGACCAGCATGAAGTCGACCTCGCCGGTGACGTAGTAGCATTGCTGCACCTCCGGCGCGGCGAGGAAGGCGGTCTTGGCGGCGTCGATGTCGACGGCCGTCTCGCTGACGAGCTCGATCTCGACGAAGAGCGTGATCGGATGACCGAGCGCGGCGGGATCGACCACCGCGACATTGGCCCGGATGATCCCTTGAGCCTCCATGCGGCGGATGCGGCGCTGCACCGCCGGCGCCGAGAGATGGACCCGCTCGCCGATCACCCGCTGCGGCGTGGTGTTGTCCTGCTGGAGGATGGCGAGGATCGCGCGGTCGAAAGCGTCGAGTTGCATATCCGGCTCGGCCACGCCTGCTCCGCGAAATAAACTTGCATCCGAAGAGCTGGATTGCAGCACCTTTTTCGCCTGCGTTGCAATATCCATTCGCTATCCGGTGGAATGGCGAGGCGATCCATGTTCCTGCTCAACACCCATCACGACTATGGACGCGATCTCGACCCGGCCGATGTCGCGATGCTCGGGCCGTCTGGGGCGCAAGCCATCGCGCGGCATCTCGCCCAGCGCGCCGGCCATGCGCCGACGCCGCTCCATGCCCTGCCCGGGCTCGCAGCAGCGCTGGGAATCGGCGGGCTGTTCATCAAGGATGAAGGCCGGCGCCTCGGGCTCGGCAGCTTCAAGGCGCTGGGGGGCGCCTATGCGGTGATCCGGCTCGCGCTGGAGGAAGCGTCGGCCAGGCTCGGCCGGAGGTTGGACGACACCGAGATCAACGACCCCGCCATGCGGGCGATCGCCGCCGGCATGACCTTCGCCTGCGCCACCGACGGCAATCACGGGCGCTCGGTCGCTCAGGGCGCGCAGCTCGTCGGGGCGAAGGCCGTGATCTTCGTGCATGGCGGCGTCAGCGAGGAGCGCGTCGCCGCCATCGCGCGCTTCGGTGCTGAGATGGTGCGGGTCGCCGGTACCTATGACGATTCGGTCGTCGAAGCCGCGCGGGTCGCGGCCGAACGGGGCTGGACCGTCGTTTCGGATACCTCCTGGGACGGCTATGAGCGCATTCCGGGCCTGGTGATGCAGGGCTATACGGCCATCGCGAGCGAGGCCTTCGCTCAGCTCCCGGAGCGTCCGACACATGTCTTCGTGCAGGCCGGCGTCGGCGGCATCGCAGCCGCGCTGGCGGCACAGATGCAGACGCATTTCGGCGCCGACCGCCCGTTCTTCACCGTGGTCGAGCCGGAACTTGCGGCTTGCGTCTTCGCGGCCGCGCAGCAGGGCCGCCCGGTCAAGATCGCCCATGGCGCCCCGACGGTGATGGCGATGCTCGAATGCTACGATCCCTCGCCCCTGGCGCTGCGCGTGCTCTACCGCGCCGCCGATGCCTTCCTCACGGCAGCGGATTCCGACGCCGTGGAGGCGATGAACCGGCTCGCCCGCCCGGTCGCGGGCGATCCCGCGATCGTCGCTGGCGAAAGCGGCGCGGCAGGGCTTGCGGGACTGCTGGCGGCGCTGCGCAATCCCGATACGCGCGCGGCGCTGAAGCTCGACGGGACCTCGCGCGTCTTCCTCGTCAACACCGAGGGTGCGACCGACCCGGCGCGCTATGCCGAGCTGGTCGGGCTTTCGCCCGGTGCGGTGGCGCCATGACCCTGCCGTCGGCGAGCACCGGCGCGCGCCTGCCGCTCTATTCGCAGAGCCACTCACCCTATGCCCGCAAGGTCATCGTCTTCGCCCATGAGGCGGGGCTCGCCGAACGGCTCGCGGTGATCGACCATGAGACCAGCCCGACCAACCGGAACAACGCCGTCTTCGCGGTCAACCCACTCGGCAAGGTGCCGGTTCTGATCACGCCGGAAGTTGGCGCGATCTTCGATTCGCTGGTGATCTGCGACTATCTCGACCGGCTTCATGCCGGCCGGCGGCTGATCCCGCCCGGCGGGCCGACGCGCTGGGAGGCGCTGCGTCTGCACGCCGTCGCTCAGGGCCTCTGCGATGCCGGTATCGCGCTGCGCTGGGAGACCGAGCGCCGCCCTACGCATCTGCGCCATCCGCCGCTGGCCGAGGGGCAGGCCGCCAAGCTCGTCGAATCCTACGACCTCATCGAGCGGCAGAATGGACTCGAAGGGCCCGTGCATCTCGGCCATGTCGCACTGGCGACCGCGCTCRCCTGGCTGGAATTCCGCGCGCTGCCGGATTTCCGCACCGGCCGCCCCCGGCTGACCCAGTGGTACGAGGCTTTTTCCGAGCGCCCGTCGATGCGGGCGACTGACTATTCCGGTGAGACGCAGGATGCTCCGCCGGGCACGACCATTGCCGGATGACCGGCTGACGTCGTAGCAGGGGCGCGCGGCCCGCGATCCGGCCGTGTGCCGGAGACCCGCGATGAAGCTTCGTCCCGATACGCTGGCGATGACGGCCGTCCTCGCCATGCTGACGGCGCTGGGTCCGCTCTCGACCGATTTCTACCTGCCCTCGCTGCCCGACATCGTGCACGTGATGGGGACCGACGTCGCCGGCGCGCAGGCGACGCTCTCCTCCTTCCTCTTCGGCTTCGCCGCCGGCCAGATCCTGTGGGGGCCGCTCTCGGACCGGCTCGGCCGCAAGCCCGTCCTGCTGGCGGGGCTCGGCCTCTTCACCGTGGCGACGCTGGCCTGCGCCTTCTCGCCCTCGATCGAGGCCCTGACCGCGGCGCGGGCGTTGCAGGCGCTCGGCGCCTCCGGGCCGATCGTGCTCGGCCGCGCCATGGTGCGCGACCTCTATGAGGGCGCACGCGCCGGCAAGGAACTGGCCCGGATGGGCATGATCATGGGGCTGGTGCCGGCGGTGGCGCCCGTCATCGGCGGCGTGCTGCAGGTCGCCTTCGGCTGGCGCTCGACCTTCATCGCCTCGCTCGTCTTCGCGCTCGGGCTGGCGGCGGTGATCGTCACCGTGATGCCGGAGACGCTGCGCAAGCGCTCGCCGCAGCCGCTCTCGCTCGTCACGATCTTCAAGGGCTTCGGCACTTTGCTGGAGAACCGCGCCTTCCGCGTCTATGTCGCGCTGACGGCGCTGGCCTATGCCGGGCTCTTCGCCTTCATCTCCGGCTCTTCCTTCGTGCTGACCGGCGTCTACGGGCTGACGCCGGTGCAATACGGGCTTTCCTTCTCTTTCGGCGTCGTCGGCTTCATCGATCGCCTTGCTCCGAAAAGTGCACTCCACTTTTCGGGCCGATGCTAGCCCCCGAACAGCCGCTCCAGGAAGTTCTTCTCCTGCGGCGGTGGCGGCACCCAGGCGCGGTCGCCCTCGAGCGGCATCGGGCCGCCCTGTTGCGGCGCGGCTTGGGCGATCGGCGCCTCCACCGGCGTCGGCGCGCCCTGCCAGAAGCCGCCGGGCAGCGGGATYGGCTGCGCACCGGCATGGGCCAGCTTCATGTACTTGCCCCAGATCTCGCCGGGCAGCCCGCTGCCGGTGACGCGCTTCATCTTCGAATTGTCGTCGTTGCCGACCCAGACGGCGGTGACGAGCTTGGCCGTGAAGCCGACGAACCAGGCGTCGCCGTAATCCTGCGTCGTGCCCGACTTGCCGCCGACCTCCCAGCCCGGAATGTTGAACTTGCTGCCGGTGCCGCCGTTCATGACGCCGTTGAACATCGTGTCCATCATCGCCAGCGGCTGTGGCTGGATGACGGGGCCGAAGCTGTTGGCCTTGCGGGCATAGACGACCTTGCCGCTGGTCTGCCGCACCTCGCGGATGACATAGGGCAGCACCGACTGGCCGCCATTGGCGAAGGTGGCATAGGCCGCCGTCATCTCGAGCGGCGTCACCTCGGAGGTGCCGAGCGCCAGCGACATATTGGGCTGGAGCGCCGAGCTGATGCCGAGGCGCTGGGCCGTGCGGACGACCTCCTTGGGCGTCACCTCCTGGATCARCCGGGCGGCGACCGTGTTGAGCGAATGYTGCATSGCSGTCSSCAGCGTCACCGGRCCGCGRWAGGTSCGSGAATAGTTCTCCGGCTCCCAGCCCTTGATCGAGACTGGCGCATCGTCGCGGATCGTGTCGGGGGTGAGCCCCTTCTCCATCGCCGTCAGATAGACGAAGGGCTTGAAGGAGGAGCCCGGCTGGCGGCGCGCCGCGGTTGCGCGGTTGAACTGGCTCTTGGTGTAGTCGCGCCCGCCGATCAGCGCGCGGATGGCGCCATCGGGCGCGAGCGAGACGACCGCGCCCTGGGAGGCATGCAGCTTGGCGCCCTGCACCGAGAGCGCATCGACGAGGATGGTCTCGGCCGAGCCCTGCAGCTTGGTGTCGATCGTGGTCAGCACGGTGACGTCGCCCTCGACCGCGCCGATGAAGTCGTCGAGCACGTCCATGACATAGTCGGCGGCATAGTTGACCGAGCCGGCGCCGGTGCGTTCGGGCACTTCGGCCGGGGCGGTCATCGCGGTCTTGGCCGCGTCCTGCGAGATGAAGCCCTGATCGGCCATGGCAGCGATGACGAGCTGCGCCCGCTTCTCGGCCAGATCGGGGTTGCGGTTCGGCGCCAGCCGCGACGGCGCCTGGACGAGGCCGGCCAGCATCGCCGCCTCGGCGATCGTCACCGAGCGGGCCGATTTGTTGAAATAGCGCTGCGCCGCCGCCTCGACGCCATAGGCGCCGGAGCCGAAATAGACGCGGTTCAGATAGAGCTCGAGGATCTGGTCCTTGCTGTAGGTGCGCTCCAGCCAGAGCGCCAGGATCGCTTCCTGGATCTTGCGGGCGGCGGTGCGCTCCTGCGTCAGGAACAGGTTCTTGGCGAGCTGCTGGGTCAGCGTCGAGCCGCCCTGCACGCCGTTGCGGCCGCGCAGATTGTTGACGACGGCGCGGGAGATGCCGACCGGATCGACACCGAAATGGTCGTAGAAGCGCTTGTCCTCGATGGCGACGAAGGCTTTCGGCAGATAAGGCGGTATCTCGCCCAGCGTGACGGTGCGCCCGCCCGTCTCGCCGCGATTGGCGAGCAGCGAACCGTCGGCGGCGAGGATCGCGATGTTCGGCGGCCGGCGCGGCACGGTGAGCTGATCGATCGGCGGCAATTGCGAGGCGTAATAGGCCACGACGCCGCCGACGCCGATGACGCACCAGAGGCCGAGCACCATCGTCCAGTAGATCAGCCCGCCGAACAGGGAACGCCGCCGGCGCCTGCCGCGTTTCTTACCACCACCACCACCACCGCCGCTGCCATTGCGCTTGTCGCGGCGTGGCGGATTGCGCAGTTGCCGCTCGGGCTCGGTCCGGGCCGGAGC
>NZ_JBFRDQ010000282.1:0-4089 GCF_052113865.1 Allobosea sp. TAB14
GCAGTGGCGCGACCAGAAGCGTCTCAAGAAGAAGCTCGGATCATATCCAGCGATGTCACTCGCCCAGGCCCGCGAGGTCTTCAAACGCGATTTCGCTGGCCCCATCCAGAAGGGTCGCAGCATCAAGGTCGCGGGCGACACGCGCCCCGGCACCGTGGGCGATCTATTTGAGGCCTATGCGAAACATCTAAAGGACTCTGAAAAGTCGTCTTGGAAGGAAGCTGAGAAGGGCTTGAACAAGATTGCCGATTTGCTTGGCCGTCATCGCCCAGCACGCGACATCGAACCCGATGAAGTTTCCGACGTGATCCGCCCCATTTTCGAAAGAGGCAAAAAGTCGATGGCTGATCACGTTCGGAGCTACATCCGCTCCGCATACAGTTGGGGCTTGAAATCCGAACACGATTATCGGTCAAACTCGCCCCGGCGTTTCCATCTGGTTATGAATCCTGCCGCAGGCATACCAACTGAGCCCAAGGTTGTCGGCACCCGCTGGCTCGACGAGGACGAGTTCCTACGGCTTTATCGCTGGCTCGAATGCCCCGATACACCAGTCCATCCCCCCTATACACGCGCCGTGCGCATCCTCATGCTAACGGGACAGCGTGTCGAGGAAATCGCCCGTCTCCATGTCGATCAGTGGGATGCCCGCGAGAAGATCATCGACTGGTCGAAGACCAAGAACGGCAAGCCCCATGCCATTCCGGTTCCAGACACTGCCGCCGAGCTGATCGAGTCGATTAAGCCCAACGAGCATGGCTGGTTCTTCCCTTCGGCGATGGACCCGGAAAGGCCCGTCAGCCATGGAACACTTTATTCTTTCATGTGGCGTCAGCGTGAACGCCAGGTCATCCCCATCGTCACGAACCGGGATCTGCGCCGGACATGGAAAACACTGGCCGGGAAGGCAGGAGTGTCAAAGGAAATCCGCGACCGCCTCCAGAACCACACGCTTCAGGACGTCAGTTCCAAGAGCTACGACCGTTGGAACTACATGCCCGAAAAACGAGCTGCAATGAAAAAATGGAACGCTTTCGTCACAAAGCTACTGACCAAGAAGAACTTGAAACGCGCGGCCTGATCTGGCGGCCCGCTTACGCCAATCGATAGCGGGCAGCGTATTAAGATTCTGCCTGCGATCACCGGCCAGCGCGCTAGTCTGCTCGCTACTGTTCCTCAAGCACGCGTTTGCCACGAACTTAAGGCCAACCGTCCGAAGCCGTCATGGATTGAGGCCTTGCGACCCGCGAGCCGATCGCTATGATCATGGCCAAGGCTAACCACAGGCGCCTGCCGCTCGCTGTAGCGAAGTCCTCACCGACACTGTGCTAAGGAATATTTTCCCGTGTCACGTTTTCCACGTGGCTTTTGGAAAATGGCAGCGAGCGACGTGTTCCATCGGCCGCATCGGAGAACAGACATGGCAACTCAATTTTCAACGATCGATGGACTGAAGCGCGCGGCCAAGAAGGTCAAGCGTGAGAGCGGTGTGACGCACGCGCAAGCGCTCGACCATGTTGCGCGTGCGGGCGGCTTTCAAAACTTCATCCATGCGTCGCGCAATGTCGGCGAGGCGAAGCCAGAACCGCGCTTTCCCGTGACGATCTCGCAATATTGGTTTGATCGAAAGGCGAAGACCCGTGGCACCGAAAGCCTCCTGATACATTTTTCCCAGCCCCTCACCGGCCTGGTCAGGCCCCATCATCTCAAGGGCTATCTCGGCGGCGCGCAGTTGCGGGGCGAAGATCGCCTATACGGCCATGGCGAGGGCGAAGATCGGGATCATGCCCGCAAGCTCGCCAGTCGTCTCGCCCGCGTCTTGCAGTTCATGGATGCGACAGGGCTGAAACCTTCAACTGGCAAGCGCTTCTATCCCAAGAGCGACTGGCACAATCGCCCTCCTGGCGGTGATCACGAGCATGGCTGGTATGATCCTCGGACGAAAACCCATCTGTTCACCGACGAACCCTATGCAATCGGTGAACAAACACAGGCTGAGCGCGCGACTTGGTGCGAACGGCATGAATTCGACATCCTCGGCTCCAACCGGGCGAGCATCTATGGCTATGGTACCGAGCTGTATCTGATCGCGAAGCGCGGCGCCGTTCTCGACCTGAAAGCGCTGCTGGCAAAGCTCGAAGTTTCATCGCCACCGATCTCCGAGAATGATTGGGACCGGCATGCAAAGCGGTAGTTGCTTTAGGGCGGCACGCCAATGACGAGCGCTCCCCCGCTGCCCATCCGCCCGCCCAGCTATGACGATGCCGCGCTCGAAGCCCGGATCAAGGCCCTGCAAGCCGCCGTCGAATTTTGGGCGCAGCAACGCGACATGTGGGAGGACTGCGGCTTTCAGTCCTTTGCCCATAGGGTGGGTGCCGAACCGGGCGAAAACGCCTGCGTCACTGTGCTGTATTTCGAAGGTCCGTTCTACAACATGTTCAACGGCACTTGGGACGACGGATCAGAGACATCGTTTGGCGAATTGATCGCCAGCCTTGGTTATGAATATGAACTCTCCGACCATGTCAGCGCGCATTTCTACGCGCTAGATCCAGCCCTCTGCGCGGCGTTCGACGATTATTTCCACTGGCAATGGGTGTGCGGCCTGATCGAGCCGGATTGCGCTGATATCTATGAGGAGCTTTACGCGCATTTCGCCCATCGACCCGACGATCTGCACCGGATCAATTGGCGCGAGTTTGAGATCCTCCTGTTCCGCATCTTCCAGAATCAGGGCTTCACGGCCGAACTCGGTTCCGGTCGAGCCGATGGCGGGGTCGATATTCGCCTTCTGCAACGCGATCCACTCGGTGATATCCTGACTTTGGTCCAGGCTAAGCATTATGCGTCGCACCGCAAGGTCGGCCTGGAGCCTGTCCAGGCGTTGTTCGGCGCGGCGCAGGCCGACGGCGCCCAGCGCGGCATCGTCGTCACGACCTCGGAATACCTACCAGGAGCGCGTGCGTTCGCCGCCCGGCACAATGTGCAGCTCGACCTGAGGACATCGAACGATGTCGCGGAATGGTGCCGGACCGCGACCGCAGGCATCGTCCAGGACAAGTCGAAGCTGGTAGCCCCCGAGCATCTGAGGAACATTCTCAGCCAGCTCCGAGAAGGTCGTATCCCTCCGCCGAGGGCCGCCTGTTCTGACTTGTTGATTGGCTTTAAGTCCATGGCTTATGTCATGCGCTACAATCATTTCCCCCATTGAGGTCCTGTCCTCCGATGATCTTGGTCGCCGGCGGGATTGGTCGGACGAAGAGAAGGTTCGGATCGTCGAGGAGAGCCTGCAAGGCTTTCGGCAGGGGTCCGCGACGGCGCGGCGATATGGTTTGTCGCGGTCATTGTTGACCCGTTGGCGTCGGGAGTTCCGTAGTGGCCTTCTGAGCGGTTCGGCTTCAACGGGCTTCGTGCCGCTTTCGATTTCGCCACCGGCGGCGGCATCTTGCGAGAAGGTCTCGCCGCCCCGGCCGGAAGATGACAAAAGGATCGAGATCGGCCTGCCGAACGGTCGACGGTTGATGATCCCGGCGTCGCTTGATCCGATCATTCTCGCCCGGCTGTTGCCGGTTCTGGATGCGTCATGATCGCCTTTCCGGCTGGTGTGAAGGTGTGGATTGCGGGCGGCGTGACGGACATGCGCTGCGGCATGAACAGCCTGGCGCTGAAGGTGCAACAGGGTCTTGGCCGCGATCCTCATGGCGGCGAAGTCTTCTGCTTCCGGGGTCGCAAGGGTGACCTGATCAAGGTTCTGTGGCACGACGGGATCGGCATGTCGCTTTACCTGAAGCGGCTTGAAGCCGGAAAGTTCATCTGGCCGGTCAGTCAAAATGGCTCCGCCGTGCCAGTGTCGGCGGCGCAACTCGGCTATCTCCTGGAAGGGATCGACTGGCGCAATCCACGCTGGACGCAGCGGCCTTCGAAGGCAGGCTAATCGACTGCATTCCTCTGTTTTTGTTGGGCTTTCAGCATGGTGCATGGTAGCTTTCGGCCATGGATGATGCTGCTTCGGAGATAGCCAGACTGCGTGCCGCGCTAGCGGCATCGGAAGCGCGTGCTGCCTCCGCCGAGGCCGATCTCGCGCAGGTG
>NZ_JBFRDQ010000283.1:0-4067 GCF_052113865.1 Allobosea sp. TAB14
GGTCTGGCCTTGTGGTTCTGCTGCGCCGGCATCGGGCCGGCAAACGCCGTCGACGCCGTCCGCGTGCCGGTCGACGCGCCGGTCATCGACCTCACCCACATCGTCGAGCGCAACAAATCCGACGGCGACGTCATCCAGATCTCGACCGCGCCGGGGCCGGACGGCATCGTGCGCCGCATCGCGGTGAAGGCGCGCGAATCCGGCGCCAGGCCGGACTGGATCGTCTTCGCGCTGACCAATGATTCCGACGAGCAGATCGACCGGTTGCTGGTCGCGCCCTTCCACCGGCTGATCGGATCGGGCGTGGTCTGGCCCGATCTCGGCGACCGGCGCATCGAGGCGGTGACGGCGAGCCAGGGCCTCTCGCCCGACCGCGAGGCCAGCCCCGATGCCGATGTCTTCCTGATCACGCTCGATCCGGGAACGACCGTGACCTTCGTGGCCGAGCTGAAATCGCCCAACCTGCCGCAGCTCTATCTCTACGAGCCGGACGCCTATCGCCAGAAGACCAACGGGCTGACGCTCTACAAGGGCATCATCATCGGCATCGCCGGCCTGCTGGCGCTGTTCCTGACCATCATCTTCGTGGTCAAGGGCGCGGTGATCTTCCCGGCTGCGGCGGCGCTGGCCTGGGCGGTGCTGGCTTATGCCGGGCTCGATTTCGGCTTCTTCCAGCGGCTCTTCCCACTCACACCGGCCATCGAGCGGATCTACCGGGCCGGCGCTGAGGTGGTGCTGGCGGCGACGCTGCTCGTCTTCCTCTTCGCCTATCTCAACCTGTCGCGCTGGCATGTGCGCTACGGCCACGTCACCATCGTCTGGATTCTCGGCCTCGCCGGCCTCGTCGGGCTCGCCGTCTTCGATGCGCCGATGGCGGCCGGCATCGCCCGCATCTCAATCGCGGCCGTGGCTGCCGTCGGCTTCGTCCTCGTGGTGCATCTGGCGACSCATGGCTAYGAGCGGGCGGTGATGCTGATCCCGACCTGGTTCCTGCTYGCCGTCTGGGTGACGGCGGCCGGCTTCACCGTGACCGGGCAGTTTCAACGCGATCTCGTCGCGCCCGCCTTGCTCGGCGGCCTCGTCCTGATCGTGCTGCTGATCGGCTTCACCGTGATCCAGCACGCCTTCGCCGGCGGCGCGATCTCGCACGGTCTGGTCTCCGACACCGAGCGGCGGGCGCTGGCGCTCTCGGGCTCGGGCGACCTCGTCTTCGATTGGGACGTCAGCGGCGACAAGATCTTCGTCTCGCCGCAGATCGAGGCCCTGCTCGGCCTGGCCAAGGGCTCGCTCGAAGGCTCGGCCGCCCGCTGGCTGGAACACATGCATGTCGCCGACCGCGACCGCTACCGCGTCACGCTCGACGCGGTGCTGGAACAGCGGCGCGGCAAGCTCAATCTCGACGTGCGCCTGCGCGCCGCGAACGGCACCTATCACTGGGTCAACATCAAGGCCCGTCCGGTGCTCGGCTCGGATGGCGAGGTCATCCGCGTCATCGGCACGCTGGCGGATGTCACCGACCAGCGCACGGCGCAGGAACGGATGCTGCACGACGCCGTGCACGACAACCTGACCGGCCTGCCCAACCGCAAGCTGTTCCAGGACCGGCTCGGGGCGATCTTCGGCTTCACCCGCGCCGACGACAATATCCGCCCGACCGTGCTGGTCATCGATGTCGATCGCTTCAAGCAGGTCAACGAATCGGTCGGCTTCTCGGCCGGCGACTCGATCCTGCTGACGCTGGCGCGCCGGCTCGGCCGGCTGCTCCGGGCGCAGGACACGCTGGCCCGCATCGGCGGCGACACCTTCGCGATGATCCTCGTCTCGGAGCGCGACCCGGAGCGCATCCTGGCGCTGGCGGAACTCGTGCGCCGCGCCGTCTCGACGCCGATCACCTATGCCGAGCGCGAGATCGTGCTGACGCCCTCGATCGGGCTCGCTTTGTTCGACGCCCCGTCCGCCGCGCGCAAGGACGACGCACTAAAGAACGCCGAGCTCGCCATGGCCCACGCCAAGCGCCAGGGCGGCAACCGGATCGAGATCTTCGTCCCGGCGATGCGGACAGACCGCAACGACCGGCTCGCGCTCGAAAGCGACCTGCGCAAGGCGATCGAGCGCAACGAGATCCAGGTGATGTACCAGCCGATCGTCAGGCTGGAGGACCGGACCATCGCCGGCTTCGAGGCGCTGGTGCGCTGGGACCATCCGCGCGAAGGCCGGCTGATGCCGCAGGACTTCCTCGCCATCGCCGAGGAGACCGGGCTCATCGTCGATCTCGGCATCTATGTCATGGACAAGACCGCGCGCGAGCTCGAGGCCTGGCAGGCCGCGCTCGAGGTCGACCCGCCGATCTTCGCCAGCGTCAACGTGTCGAGCCGCCAGCTCCTGCGGCACGACCTGCTGCATGACGTGAAGACCGTGCTCGGGCGCCGGCGCGTGCTGCCCGGCACGCTCAAGCTCGAGATCACCGAGAGCCTCGTGATGGAGAACCCGGAATATGCGGCGCAGATGCTGCAGCGCATCCGCGATCTCGGCGCCGGCCTCTCGCTCGACGATTTCGGGACAGGCTATTCCTCACTGTCCTATCTCCAGCGCTTCCCCTTCGACACGATCAAGATCGACCAGAGCTTCGTGCGGCAGATGGGCAATGGCCGCCCGCCCGTCATCCTGCGCTCGATCGTGCAGCTCGCCTCCGACCTCAACATGGATGTCGTCGCGGAAGGAGCCGAGAGCGAGTCCGACGCGATCGAGCTCTACCAGCTCGGCTGCCAGTATGCGCAGGGCTACATCTTCGGCCAGCCGATGACGGCGGCGGAAGCCCGCCGCCTGATGGGCGCGACGGCCGCGGCGACCGAAGCGGCGTAAAGCTGGAGCTGACGCCCCCTCGGAAGAGACGACGAAGAAGCAGGGTCATCCCGGACGCAGCGAAGCGGAGATCCGGGATCCATGCCTGAGCATCAACCGGAAGAGTTCCGGCGTGGATCCCGGGGCAAGCCCGGGATAACCTCGTGGTTCCGTGGACTGCCCGGAGACGGTCAAGCCCGAGCATGACGCCGGACCTTCACGCGTGCCCGGCCTCGCGCGACAGGAAAGCCGGATCGATACCGATCTTGCCCAGCGCGCGCTGGTATTTCGTCTCGACGCTCTCATCGAAGAGCAGCGCGGGATCGGCCTCGCAATGCAGCCAGCCATTCGACTGGATCTCGGCCTCGAGCTGCCCGGCCGCCCAGCCGGCATAGCCCAGGGCGAGCACCGCGTTCTCCGGCCCGGTGCCGACGGCGATGGCTCTGAGGATGTCGAGCGTCGCGGTCAGGCAGATGCCATCGTCGATCGGCAAGGTCGCCGATTCCAGGAAGAAATCGGCGGTATGCAGGACGAAGCCGCGCTTGGTCTCGACCGGGYCGCCGCGCAGCACCTGCATCTTCTCCGCCCGGCTCGGCAGGCGGATGATTTCCTCCGACGGAATCACGTCGAGCTGGACGAGAAGGTCCGGGAATTTCGTATCCGCAGCCGGCTTGTTGACGATGATGCCCATCGCCCCGTCCTCGGAATGGGCGCAGACATAGACGACGCTGCGGCTGAAGCGCGTGTCCGTCATGCCGGGCATCGCGATCAGGCACTGCCCGTCGAGATAGCTGCGGCTGCCGAGGCGCGTTTGGGGGCCGATCTTCATGCCGCCATGCTAGATCACTTCCCGCGCACGGGAAACGCCGATCGGGCATAAAAAGCCGGCATCGCGATTGCGCCCCATTCTTCGACGAAGATCCGGCCCCGGCGTGTCGTCGCAATCATGTGAGAGGCAGAGGTTTTGTTCGCTTTTCGGCTTGGCACTGGTTAAGGCAAAGCTGTGATCCGGATCCTTCCCCTGCTGGCCCTCGCCCTTCTCGCCTTCGGCACGGTCGCCCAGGCGCAGGACGCCACGACCGAAGCCGCCACGTCGCCCTGGTCGACCGGCGAGCATGCGAGGTTGCGTCTCATCGCCGGCCCGACCACGCCGACCGGCAAGCAGCGCGTCGGCGTCGAGATCGTGATGTCGCCGGGGTTCAAGACCTATTGGCGCACCCCCGGCG
>NZ_JBFRDQ010000284.1:0-7807 GCF_052113865.1 Allobosea sp. TAB14
CACTCATCCCGTGTCCTCGCGCAGGGTTTCACCGTGAAGGTGACACGCAAGGATGACCAACGGGTTAGCGGGAAAGGGCAAATCTCGGCCCTTCTGGCGCGGCGGTGGCCACGCTTGCATCTTGCCGCAAGGCGGACTACATAGCGGCCAACAGCTCTGGTATCGGTTAACGCCGGTGATCAAGAGCGGGCCGGCCGGCCCGCTCTTTTTTATTGGCCGCGACCCGCCAGGCAGACGGGACGGCCCGGGGCATGAACGAACCGACAAGCGAACCGACAGCATCATCCGCTCAGGAGCCGCGCCTCGTCGTCGAGAGCGGCGTGGCGGCGCGCGTTGCCATGATCATCGAGCCGGCGATCGTCGATCTCGGTTACCGGCTGGTGCGTGTGCGCGTGACCGCGCAGAATGGCTGCACCGTCCAGATCATGGCCGAGCGGCCGGATGGCTCGATGACGGTCGAGGGCTGCGAGGAAATCAGCCAGGCCGTCTCGCCGGTGCTGGATGTCGACGATCCCATCCAGGCGGCGTATTATCTCGAGGTCTCCTCGCCGGGGATCGACCGCCCGCTGGTGCGCGCGAGCGATTTCGAGCGCTGGGCCGGGCACCTCGCCAAGATCGACACGAGCGAGCTGGTCGCCAACCGCAAGCGTTTCCGCGGCATCCTGCGCGGGGTTTCCGGCACGGATGCGCTGCTGGCCCGCGACGACGCCAGGAGCGACGAGGAGCGCGACGTCGCCATCCCGATGCGATTGATCGCGGATGCGCGCCTCGTGCTGACCGACGCTTTGGTCACCGAGTCGCTGCGTCGCGGCAAATCGGGCCTGCCGCCCGAGATGCCGGCACCCGACGAAGTCGCCGGCCCGAAGAAGGGCCATGGAAAATCGCTCGGCCCGCGTCCGGGCAAGAAGCGCGGACCGGCTCCGCACGAAACAGATACGGAAGAGGAGTGAGCGCCATGGTGGTCGCCGCCAACAGGCTCGAATGGCTGCAGATCGCGGATGCGGTCGCCCGCGAGAAATCGATCGACCGGCAGATCGTGCTCGACGCGATGGAGGACGCGATCGCCCGTGCGGCCCGCTCGCGCTACGGCGCCGAGACCGACGTCCATGCCGAGATCAACACCAAGACCGGCGAACTGCGCCTCGCCCGCCATCTCCAGGTCGTCGAGACCGTCGAGAACCCGGCGATCGAGATCACCGTCGACGAGGCCAAGCGGCATAACCCGGCCGCCCAGGTCGGCGACGTCATCGCCGATCCGCTGCCGCCCTTCGATTTCGGCCGCATCGCCGCCCAGTCGGCCAAGCAGGTCATCGTCCAGAAGGTCCGCGAGGCCGAGCGCGACCGCCAGTACGATGAGTACAAGGATCGCATCGGCGAGATCGTCAACGGCGCGGTCAAGCGCGTCGAATACGGCAACGTCTTCGTCGATCTCGGCCGCGGCGAGGCGATCATCCGCCGTGACGAGATGATCCCGCGCGAGACCTTCAAGGTCGGCGACCGTGCCCGCGCCTATGTCTACGACGTGCGCCGCGAGCCGCGTGGCCCGCAGATCTTCCTGTCGCGCACCCATCCGCAGTTCATGGCCAAGCTCTTCGGCCAGGAAGTGCCGGAGATCTATGACGGCATCGTCGAGGTCAAGGCCGTCGCCCGCGATCCGGGCTCGCGCGCCAAGATCGCCGTGATCAGCCGCGATTCCTCGATCGACCCGGTCGGCGCCTGCGTCGGTATGCGCGGCTCGCGCGTCCAGGCCGTCGTCGGCGAACTCCAGGGCGAGAAGATCGACATCATCCCGTGGTCGCCGGATGTCGCGACCTTCGTCGTCAACGCGCTGCAGCCGGCGGAAGTCGCCAAGGTCGTGCTCGACGAGGAAGCCGACAAGATCGAGGTGGTGGTGCCCGACGAGCAGCTCTCGCTCGCCATCGGTCGCCGCGGCCAGAACGTCCGCCTCGCCTCGCAGCTCACCGGCTGGGACATCGACATCCTCACTGAAGCCGAGGAGTCGGAGCGCCGCCAGAAGGAATTCGTGCAGCGCACCGAGATCTTCATGAACGCGCTGAACGTCGACGAGACGGTCGGCCAGCTCCTGGCGTCCGAAGGCTTCCGCAATGTCGAGGAGCTCGCCTATGTCGAGCTCTCCGAGCTCGCCTCGATCGAGGGCTTCGACGAGGACACCGCCTCCGAGATTCAGAACCGGGCTTTGGAGCACCTCGCCGCCGTCGAGGCTGAATTCGACGAGAAGCGCCGTGCGCTCGGCGTCGAGGACGCCTTGCGCGAGGTCGAGGGCATCACCACCTCCATGATGGTGGCGCTCGGCGAGAACGACGTGAAGACCGTCGAGGATCTCGCGGGCTGCGCCACGGACGACCTCACCGGCTGGACCGAGCGCAAGGACGGTGAATCGACCCGTCATGCCGGCTATCTCGACGGCTTCGATCTCTCCCGGCAGGATGCGGAAGCCATCATCATGGCCGCACGCGTTCATGCGGGTTGGGTCGAGGCTCCGGTGGAGGAGCCCGAGGCAGAAGCCGACGAGGCTGCCGAGGCCTGAGCGGAGCGCCCGCGATGAAGGCGGCGACGCTGAAGGAAGGATCGGAGCGCAGTTGCGTTCTCACCCGTGCGGTGAAGGCGCCCGACGATCTGATCCGCTTCGTCGCCGGCCCTGACGGGACGCTGGTGCCGGATTTGCGGCGCAAGCTGCCCGGGCGCGGTGTCTGGGCGAGCCTCAGTCGCAAGGCTGTGACCGAGGCGATCCGGCGCAAGGCGTTCGAGCGCTCGTTGAAGACGAAGGTCGCGGTTCCCGCCGACCTTCCGGAGATGATCGACGCGCTGATGCTGCGGGACGTGCAGCAGGCGTTGTCGATGGCGAACAAGGCGGGCCTCGTCGTCGCCGGCTTCGGCAAGGTCGAGGCGCTGGTCGAAACCGGCCGCTGCCTCGCCGTCATCGCGGCGAGCGATGGCGCCGAGGATGGCAAGCGCAAGATCGGCCAGGCCATCCGGCGGGCCGAGGCGGCCCGCGAGAGCGAGGGCCTCAAGGCCCGCAGATTGCCCGTCGTCACGATTTTCGCGGCGGCGGATTTGGAATTGGCGTTGGGGCGGGCACATGTGATACATGCCGCGCTTGCTCCGGGTCCGGCGGCGGAGGGTGTCCTCTCCCGCTGGCGTCGGCTCGTCCGGTACCGGACGGACGATACCGCCGCATCCGACCAGAATGAACCCGAAGACACGACCGAACCGGCAGGACCGAACGCGGAATGACCGATAGCAAGACCCCGGGCGACAAGACTCTCAGCGTCAACCCGCCCAAGACCCTGTCGTTGAAGCGACCTGTCGAGCAGAGCACTGTTCGGCAGAGCTTCTCGCATGGGCGCACGAAGCAGGTGGTCGTGGAGGTCAAGCGCCGCGTCCCGGGGCACGAGGTCAAGGAGCCCGTCCCGCCACGTCCGCCGCAGCCGGCGCCGGCCCAGTCCGCTCCGCGCCCCGCCCCTCAGGCGCCCGCGCCGCAGCGTCCGGCCGGCAGCATGCTGCTGCGCACCCTCTCCGACGAGGAGAAGGATGCCCGCCAGCGCGCTCTGGCCGAGGCCCGCAGCTCTGAAGCGGAAGCTCGTCGCGCCGCCGAAGAGGAAGCCCGCCAGCGCGCCCAGGCCGCCGAGCGCGAACGCCAGGAACGCGAGGCTGCCCAGGCCCGTCAGCGCCAGGAAGAGGAGCGCCGCCGTCACGAGGACGAGCAGAAGCGCCGCGCCGAGACCGTCGTGCGCCAGCGCGACGAGCAGGTCGCCCGCCCGGCTTCGCCGCCCCCCGCGCAGCAGCCGCGTGAGTCCGCCCCGTCGCCGGACCAGGCTCCGGCCCCCCAGCCGACCCAGTATTATGGCCGCCCGGCCCCGTCCGGCCCGCGCGAGTTCACGCCGCGTCCGCCGATGCGCGACACCGGCGCGCGCCCGCCGCGGCTGGATTCGCGTCCGCCGCGTTCCGATGCGCCCCGTGCGCCGCGCATGGATGCTTCGGCTCCGGCCGAGCCCGCGGTCGCCCGCCCCGTTCGCCAGGCTCCCTCGGCCCGCCTCCGACGCTCAGAAAGAGCGCGTGATGCGCGAGGTGATCATCCCCGAGACGATCACCATCCAGGAACTCGCGAACCGCATGACGGAACGCGGCGTCGACGTCATCCGCCTGCTGATGAAGCAGGGCGCGATGCACAAGATCACCGACGTGATCGACGCCGACACCGCTCAGCTCATCGCCGAGGAGATGGGCCACACGGTCAAGCGCGTCGCCGAATCCGACGTCGAGGAAGGCCTGTTCGATACGCCGGACACCGACGAGGCCCTGGAGGCCCGCCCGGCTGTCGTGACGATCATGGGCCATGTCGACCACGGCAAGACCTCGCTGCTCGACGCGATCCGCAAGACCAAGGTCGTCACCGGCGAGGCCGGCGGCATCACCCAGCATATCGGCGCCTATCAGGTGACGACGCCGCTGGGCAGCCAGGTGACCTTCATCGACACCCCCGGCCACGCCGCCTTCACGGCGATGCGCGCCCGCGGCGCCAAGGTGACGGATATCGTCGTGCTGGTCGTCGCGGCCGATGACGGCGTCATGCCGCAGACGGYCGAGGCCATCCATCACGCCAAGGCGGCCGGCGTGCCGCTGATCGTGGCGATCAACAAGGTCGACAAGGCCGACGCCAACCCCGATCGTGTCCGGGCCGAATTGCTGCAATACGAGATCCAGGTCGAGACGCTGGGCGGCGAGACGCTCGAGGTCGAGGTTTCCGCGAAGACCGGCCACAACCTCGACAAGCTGCTCGAGGCGATCGCGCTGCAGGCCGAGGTGCTCGATCTCAAGGCCAATCCCGACCGCGCTGCCGAAGGCACGGTCATCGAGGCCAAGCTCGATCGCGGCCGCGGCCCGGTCGCGACCGTCCTCGTCCAGCGCGGCACTTTGCGCACCGGCGACATCATCGTGGCGGGTGCCGAATGGGGCCGCGTTCGCGCCCTGATCGCCGACACCGGCGCGCAGGTGAAGGAGGCTCCGCCCTCCATGCCGGTCGAGGTGCTCGGCTTYAACGGCACGCCCGAGGCCGGCGACCGCGTCGCGGTGGTCGAGTCGGAAGCGCGYGCCCGCGARGTCACCGAKTACCGCGAGCGTCAGCGCCGCGATCGTCTCGCCGCCCGTGGCGCTGCCTCTGGCGCCGGTCGCTCGCTCGCCGACATGATGCGCGATCTGAAGGAAGGCGCCGGCCGCAAGGAGTTCCCGCTCGTCGTCAAGGGCGACGTGCAGGGCTCGGTCGAGGCCATCGTCGGAGCGCTCGAGAAGGTCGGCAACGACGAGGTGCGGGCTCGCGTCCTGTCCTCGGGCGTCGGCGCCATCACCGAGTCGGATGTCACGCTCGCCCAGGCTTCGGGCGCGGTCGTGGTCGGCTTCAACGTCCGTGCGCATAAGGAAGCGCGCGAGGCGGCGGAGCGGGCCGGCGTAGAGATCCGCTACTACAACATCATCTATAATCTCATGGATGACGTGAAGGATGCGATGTCGGGCCTGCTGGCGCCGACCCTGCGCGAGACCATGCTCGGCAATGCCACGATCCTCGAGATCTTCAACGTCTCGAAGGTCGGCAAGATCGCCGGCTGCCGCGTCACCGACGGCACGATCGAGCGCGGCGCCAATGTCCGCCTGATCCGCGACAACGTCGTGGTCCACGAGGGCAAGCTCGCCCAGCTCAAGCGCTTCAAGGACGACGCCAAGGAAGTCGTGGCCGGCCAGGAATGCGGCATGTCCTTCGAGAACTACCAGGACATGCGCCCTGGCGACGTGATCGAGTGCTACCGCGTCGAGGAAATCAAGCGCACCCTCTGAGGCGGCGCTTCCTGAAACAGCGCGTCATGGCCGGGCTTGGTCCGGCCATCTCGTGACGAGAAGAGCGCGTCCAGCGCCTCATCTTTGAAGAGACGGTCGGGTCAGACCCGGCTGTGACGTTTGATCCGGTCCGATCCCGGAGAACGAGAACCATGGCCAAACCTGCAAAACCCTCCGGTCCGTCGCAGCGGCAACTGCGCGTCGGCGAACTCATTCGCCATGCGCTGGCCGAGATGCTCGCGCGTGGCGACATCCATGACGATGTACTGGCGAAACACGTCATCACCGTTCCCGAAGTCCGTCTCTCGCCGGATCTCAAGCTCGCCACGGCCTACATCATGCCGCTCGGCGGGCAGGATGTTAAGCCGGTGCTCAAGGCACTCGAAGCCAATAAGCGYTATATSCGSGGCGAGATCGCCCATCGSGTGAACCTGAAATACGCGCCSGATATCCGCTTCCGCSMSGATGAGAGCTTCKCSGAGGCCGAGCGCATCGAYGCGCTGCTCGATWCCGAKYMGGTGCGCCGCGACACGCTGGTGGAGCGCCTGAAGATCGACCAGGACCACGAAGACCAAGCCCCCGAAAACGACCGCCGTGACGATGACCGCTGAGAACCCATCCGAGATCGCCCCGGGCCAGGACGCCGCCCCGGCACCGCGCCCGAAGAAGCGCGACGTCCATGGCTGGGTGGTGCTCGACAAGCCGGTCGGCATGACCTCGACCCATGCGGTCAGCGTCGTGAAGCGCGCCTTTTCGGCGAAGAAGGCCGGCCATGCCGGCACGCTCGATCCGCTCGCCTCGGGTCTGCTGCCGATCGCGCTGGGCGAGGCGACGAAGACGGTCCCCTTCGTGATGGATGGCCGCAAGGCCTATCAGTTCACGGTCGCCTGGGGCACCCAGACCAATACCGACGATACCGAGGGCAGCGTCATCGCCACCTCGGACAAGCGGCCGGACGAAGCCGCCATCGTGGCCCTGCTGCCGCGCTTCACCGGCACGATCATGCAGACGCCGCCGAAATTCTCGGCGATCAAGATCGCGGGCGAGCGCGCCTACGACCTCGCCCGCGATGGCGAGGATGTCGAGCTGCAGGCCCGCCCGGTCGAGATCGACGCACTCTCCATCGTCAGCCATGACGGCGCGACCACCACCTTCGAGGCCGAATGCGGCAAGGGCACCTATGTCCGCGCCATCGCTCGCGACCTCGGGCTCGCGCTGGGTTGCCTCGGCCATGTCGCGCATCTGCGCCGCACCCGCGTCGGCCCCTTCGCCGTGGCGGATGCAGCCGCCGTCGAGACCCTGCGCGAGAGCCCGGAGAGCGCAGCCGCGGCGCTGAAGCCGGTCAAGGCCGCGCTGACGCTCATTCCCGAGGTCGTGATCCATCGCGACGCCGCGACCCGCCTCAAGCGCGGCCAGAGCGCCCTGCTGCGTGGCGCCGGAGCGCCGATCGCGGCCGAGGCGGCCTATGCGACCTGCGCCGGCACGCTGATCGCGACCGGCTCGATCGACAACGGCGAGTTCGTCCCCCACCGCGTCTTCAATCTCTGAAGGCGGATGGGCGAAAGCCGCAGGAAGCAACGGTTCGGGGGCCTTGCCCAGGATGGCAGGCTCCTGTTCTGGCGCATCGGCTGCGTTTTCGGGGTCGTTGCCGTCATTCTCGCGACGGCCTGCTATTTCACCTACAGCCATAACCAGAAGCTGCTGGCGCGTGCCGAGCGCGCCTCAGGAACCGTAGTCGAACTCCGGCACGGCGGTGGGAACTCGACCTACCGCCCGGTCGTGAGCTTTCAGACGGCGCAGGGACAGGCCGTCACCTTCGTGACCTCATGGGGCACGAGCCCACCGGCCTATCGCAGGGGCGATCAGGTGATCGTGCTCTACGACGCAGCAACGCCGGACAAGGCCGAGATCGAGGGTTTTCTGTCCCTGTGGCTGGGAACCCTGATCCTTGCTGGCC
>NZ_JBFRDQ010000285.1:0-4885 GCF_052113865.1 Allobosea sp. TAB14
GTGCTGACCAATGCGGCGGCGCAACTCATGCTCAAGCGCGGCATGAGCAGCTTCGGCTCCTTCGACATCGCCGGCGACGGGATCGTCGCCACGGTTTTCCGGGTCGTCTTCAACCCGTTCGTCTTCGCGGGCCTGTGCACCTTCGTCGTCAGCATGGCCTCGCATCTGGTCGTGCTGTCCAAGGTGCAGATCAGCTACGCCTATCCGTTCCTGAGCCTCGCCTATGTCGTGGTCGCGGCCTATGCCTATTTCGCCTTCCATGAGGATCTGAGCCCGAGCCGCATCGCCGGCATYGGCTTCATCGTCMTYGGCACCATCTTCATCGCACARAGCTGAGGGGTACCATGGACCTGATCGTTCGCCTGTTCCTGCGCCTCGGCGCCCTGTTCGAGCCGCGGCCCGAAACCATGCTGACGCCGGTTCCCGTGCCGGTGCGGGTTCGTCCGGCGCCCCGGTCGCGCCGATAGGAGCCGGTCATGAAGCATATCATCATCGGCGGCGACGGCTTCGTCGGCTCGCGCCTGGCGGCCGATCTCGCGGCGATGGGCGAGGACGTCCTCGTCGCGGACATCCACAAGAGCAGCCATGCGCATTACGCCAAGGGCCCCTTCGTCCAGATCGACGTGACCAAGGCGGAGAGCGTGGACACGATCCCGCTCTCGCCTGAAGACGTGGTCTACAACCTCTCGGCCAAGATGCTCTCGCCGATCGTCACGCGGGCCGAGCGGCACGATTTCTTCTGGCCGGTCAATTTTCACGGCACGCAGAACATCCTGAGCTGGATGGAGAAGCGCGGCGCCGACCGGCTGGTGCATTTCACCACGGACATGATCTACGGCCATTCGGTCACGGTGCCGCAGGACGAGACCCATCCGGCGCATCCGCTCGGCGAATATGGCGAGAGCAAGCTCGCGACCGAGCGGCTCGCCGAGGAATACCGCGCCAAGGGCTTCAAGATCCCGATCTTCCGGCCGCGACTCATCATCGGGCCCGGCCGGCTCGGCATCCTGGTGAAGCTGTTCAAGCTGATCGACCTCAACCTGCCGGTGCCGATGATCGGCTCGGGGCGTAATCTGCCAATCATGGATCCCGAGCAATACAAGATCGCCGACGAGATCTGTATTCTCGACACGTCCAAGGCCAAGCGCGAGCTCGGCTGGCACCCGCAATACCGCGACGAGGATATGCTGCTCGCCGCCTATACCGAGTATCGCAAGGGCAAGGACGCCCACAAACAGGCACAGAGGAGCCTCGCCGCATGAGCATGCCCGCTTTCAGCCAGGAGGATACGCCGGTGAGCGGAGCGCGCCCGCAACTCATCAGCGTCGAGGCTGCCAAGCAGCTCGACGCCGCCCAGGTGAAGGATTTCTTTGCCGCCCATATCAACCCCGGCCAGCTTCATTTCCTCAAGCTGCTCGGCTTCGACAAGATCCTCGTCGATCGCGCCGAGGGCCTGCACTACATCACCAAGGACGGCCGCAAGATCCTCGATTTCTTCGGCGGCTTCTGCTCGGTCGCCTTCGGCCACAACCATCCGCGCATCGTCGCGGCCCGGCAGAAGTTCCAGGACGAGAACCGCCATGAGATCTGCATGGCGTTCATGTCGCAATATGCGGCGGCGCTGTCGAAGAACCTCGCCACCATCGCGCCGGGCGATCTCGACATGGTCTTCCTCGGCTCGACCGGCTCGGAGGCGATGGAGGCGGCGCTGAAGGTCGCCGAGCAGGCGCAGGGTCCGGGCAAGTCGAAGATCCTGCATGCGGCGAACTCGTTCCACGGCAAGACCAAGGGCGTGCTCTCGGTCACCGATTCGACGCTCTACCAGTCGCAGTTCAAGCTGGTCGAGAACCGCGTCAAGGTGCCCTTCGGCGACATCCATGCGGTCCGGCAGGCGCTGGAGAACGACCCCTCGATCGGCATCGTCGTGATGGAGACGATCCAGGGCGGCGGCGGCATCGTCGAGGCGCCCGAKGGYTTCTGGCGCGASTTGCGCGCRCTCTGCGACAAGCACGGCGTGCTCTGGGTYGCGGACGARGTGCAGTGCGGGCTTGGCCGCACTGGCCAATTCTTCGCCTTCGAACGCGACGGGGTGGTGCCGGACGTGACGGCGCTCGCCAAGGCGCTCGGCGGCTCCAAGGCGGCGATGGGCGCGATGATCGCCCGTCGCGAGCTCTACATGAAGGCTTATGGCAAGCCGAAGACCGCGCTGATCCATGCGCAGGCGACTTTCGGTGGCATGGGCGAGGCCTGCGTCTCCGCCATCGAGGCCCTCAACGTCCTCTATGACGAGGATCTGATGGGCAATGCGAAGCGGCAGGGCGACTATCTGATCGAGCGCCTGAACGGCCTGCGAGCGAAATATCCGACGCTGCTCAAGGAAATCCGCGGGCGCGGGCTGATGATCGGCATCGAGTTCCAGGACATCAGCGAGACCATGCCTTTCGGGGTCAAGCACATGGTCGCACTGCTCGACGACAAGCTGAAAGGCTCGCTCTGCGGCTTCGTCGGCGCGCTCTTGCTGAAGGAGCACGACGTGCTCGTCGCCTTCACCGAATACAACCGCAACGTCATCCGGCTGGAGCCGCCATTGATCGTCACCCGCGAGCAGTGCGATCAGTTCCTCGCGGCGTTCGAGGATGTGCTGTCGCGCGGCGTCACCGGCATCGTCACCGGCTACCTGCGCAAGGTCGCTGCCGCCAAGGGCTGAGCGACCTGAGCGACCCGCAACAAAAAAGAGGCCGGCGTGAGCCGGCCTTTTGAGTCTGGGGTCTCGAAACAGGGGCGTCCAGGGAAGCTCAGTAGTAGCCGCAGACCCGGCGGTAGCCGATGACGTTGCCCCAGCGGTCGAAGCGCTCGACCAGGTCGCAGGAGCGAACGGGGGCAGGAGCGTCATAGTAGCCGTAGCCATAGGCGGGGCGGGTGGCGCCGGCGATGATGGCGCCTGCGGCGAGCGCGCCGACCACACCGGCTCCGACGCCCCAGCCATAGCCCCGGTGCCAGCGCGGGCGCGCTTCGGCGCCGGACGCGATCAAGGTGGTGGCCAGGGTCACGGCCGCGAGGGTCGCGGTCAGCGTCTTGCGGAACGTGGTCATGCTCGTCTCTCCCGATCGTTGCGAGAGCGAAGGTCTCGCTCTTCATGCTCATTGGTCGCAGGGAGGAGCGGGGAGGTTCAAAGGCGGTGACGATTATTTTCGCGCGGCCTCAGCCGTCGCTGACGCGCCGCCAGAAATCCGAGGAGAAGCCGGGATCGATATGAGTGGCGAAATCGCGCCATTGCGGAAAGGAGGCCTGGAAGGTCGCCGCCGACATGCGGGCATCCTTGTAGGGGTTCACCCGGCCCCCGGCCTCGATCGCGATCCGGTCCAATTCCGTCAGCAGCGCCTCGGTCCGGGCGCCGCGATTGGGGAAATCGAGCGTCAGCGTCGCGCCCTGGATCGGGAAGGACATCAGCCCCGGCGAGCGCTTGGCGCCGAAGAGCTTGAGCACGGTCAGGAACGAGGCCTCGCCGGCAGCGAGCGTCCGCCGGAGCATCTCCTCGACGGCGCGGCGGGCGCCGACCATCGGCACGGCGCATTGGAACTGCCTGAGGCCCTGCGGGCCATAGGCGCGGTTCCAGTCGCGGATCCGGTCGAGCGGGTAGAAGAACGGCCGATAAGGCACACGCCGTGGCGCCGCCCCGCGCGGCTGGCTGTGACGATAGAGCCAGTTGAAGGCACTGAGCGTCACCCGGTTGATCAGGGGAAAGGGTGGTTCGATCGGAAAGCGCAGGTTGCGGCCGGGCTGTGGTGGCAGGAAGCCGAAATCGGGCGCATGGTTGGCGCGGAAGAAGACGCCGCGGCCGAAGTGCCGGCCGCTGGCGAGGGCGTCGATCCAGGCCACGGTGTAGTCATGCGTCGAGTCGGATTCGGCGGCCAGTCCGAAGAAGCCGTCGAGGCTGTCGAAATGCAGGACCTCCTGCTCCATCGCGGCCGAGCGGATCGGCATGAGCTGGAGCGTCACCTGCGTGATGAGCCCGGTCAGCCCGAAGCCTCCGATGGTGGCGGCGAAGAGATCGGCATTCATGTCCGGCGCGCAAAGGATGCGCTGGCCGTCGGAGCGCATCAGCTCGAAGGCGCGGACATGGCAGCCGAAGGTGCCGGCGGCATGATGGTTTTTGCCATGGACGTCGTTGGCGAGCGCGCCGCCGATGGTCACGAAGCTCGTTCCGGGCGTGACGCAGGGGAACCAGCCGGCCGGAACCACGATATCGAGCAGGCGGTCGAGCAGGAGCCCCGCGCCGCAGGTCAGCAGACCGGTTTCCCGGTCGAAGGTCTGGACGTTGGCGAGCGAACGCGCATCGATCAGCGAGCCCCGGCTGTTCAGGCAGGAATCGCCATAGGAGCGGCCATTGCCGTAGGCGAGGACGGGGCGGCGGAAGCGATCGGGCCGCTCGATCCAGCCCGCCGCATCGACGATCTCGCTGCCCTGCGCCGAGAGCCCGCCCCAGGAGCGATACGCGCCGCGGGGGATGGTCATGGCAGGATCGTCGCCAGGACCATGATGGCGATGACGACGAGGCCCATGAGCTGGCTGCGCCAGTCGCGGATCATGAAGACCAGCGGATCGTCGGGCATGCCGCCACGGCGGGCCATGAACCAGATGCGCGCCATCTGGTAGAGGACGATCGGGCAGAGCAGCCAGATCAGCTCGGGGTGGCGGTAGAGCTGCTTCACGTTGGCGCTGTCGACATAGAGCGCCATGATCAGCGCACAGGTGCAGCCCGAGGCCATGCCGAGCTGCGAGAGCGCCTCGATATCCTCGACCTGATAGCCGCGCCCGGCCTTCTTCAGGCCGGACTGATCCGCGGTGATGCGCAATTCGGCATAGCGCTTCACCAGTGCGAGGC
>NZ_JBFRDQ010000286.1:0-4010 GCF_052113865.1 Allobosea sp. TAB14
CCGACAACGCGGCTCGCGTACTGGGATTTCAGCATGTCAATCGTGCCGGTGATTTTCTCCAGGTCCTCGGCAATTTTCTTGAGCGTTTTGACCCCGATTTTTATCTCGATGATTGCCAAGGGAATGATTTCATTCTGCCAGACCACAATGTCGGTTCGGCATGAGCCCAGAGACTTTCGAACGGCAGCCGCTTTCTGGGTCATGCCGTTGACGAGATTGCGATTGAGGCACTCGACCTTCACTTGATAATCTTGCTCGATCAGTTCCCGCGCAATGTCGGCGGTCAGCAGATACTCGGTGGTGACGGGGCCGCCGCGATAGTCGGTCACGCGTGCGATGACGTCCGTTGCTTTTTTGACGCCTTCTTTGAGGGTCGCGAGCAATGCTGCGTCTGTAATCTGATCGATCATGGTGCGTCGTTTTTTCTGCCGACGGGAGCGAGGACGGCCGTGAGCTGAGCAACCAACCGCGCCCGCGCATCAGGGGTGAGCTTTTCCAGGTTCGCCTGTTTCCAAGCAACGGCGGGAAGCTCCGCCGCTCCGGGTAAGCCAAGCAGGTCCCAGTCAGGCGCACCGCGCTTGAATCCCAGCAGGAAATCCTTGTGCGCCTGCGGCATGCCGCCGACGATGGCGGCGACCATCGCCGCGCGCGCGGCGAGCAACGCTTCGAGGGCGACCGGCTCGGTAGTCATACCCTCAAAATTCTCGGTGAATTCGACGGCGATATCCTTTTGCGGCGACCCGAGAACTTCTGCCATCGGCCTGCCGTGGCTTATCAGGTAGACGATGAAGGCGCGGCGCAGATCGTCATCTATACCCTCGTTCGCGAGCAGGTCCTGAACGTCGAACAGATCGCGGGGATGCTGCCGGTCGAGGGCCGCCATGATTTTCCCGGCGTACAGGTCGGCAAAGGAGACGACACTGATTTCCGCAAAGCCGAATTGGTCTTCCACGGATGGCGAGACGTCGCGCACGGCGGGAGCATAGACGCACCCGCGCAGCACGGGCGTCACCTCGATCTTGATCTGAACCCGGCCCAGCTGAACGACGAGGCGCGTCAAGGGGCCGGTGCCTCCCGGACGGCTTTCGGTGATCTGCACGCCATTGATAGCAACCTTCAGCCGGTCACTGATGTGCAAAAGAGCCTGCTCGATGGCGACCAGCGATTCATCGCGCGGCGCGACCGGCAGGAACGTCAGGTCGATATCGACGGACAGCCGGGGCATGTCGCGGACGAACAGATTGATCGCTGTCCCGCCCTTCAGGGCAAAGCAATCCTCCGCGGCAACGGCCGGTAGCGACCGGACCAGGAGAGCCACCTGCTGCCGGTAGCGTTCATTTGCTGCCATACAGCTCCTCGGGGACAGTGATCATGTAATGCGGGTCTAGCTTTCCGCCGCGTGCGAGCATGCGTTTCCCGGTGCCGAGATCGATGGCGCTCTTATCGAGATGTTTGAGCCACGCGTGTTGATGGCGGTCGGCAAAAAACAGGAAGAGCCGTTTTACCTTCACGCTCTTGCAGTCGACCAGCAGCCTCTGAAGGCGGCGGGGTCTGAGCGTGGCCAGCCCTTCCATAAACTTGTCGGCCTGATCGAAGCTTTCGTGATTTGGCAGACCGTCAAGAAATTCGAGGATCGCCCGCTCCGGCGTCGATAATGTAAGGGGCCATTCCCACTGTCCCCACGGTATGGAGTCAAATGCGCCGTCCATTGCCTGCGTGCTGACTGCGCTACCATCGTTCAGATTCCACGCCAGACTGGTAAGGCCGCGCGTTATCGGCTCATTGCGAAACACGGTGGCGGTGTTGTGATAGTGAAACCGGACTCCTATCGGCAGGCGGTTCAGCCATGCCGGTATGGGTTTGCGCCCGTACAGGTGAACGTCTGTGTCTTCGCGGGTAAGATAGTGGGCGAAGCCCTGCAATGTGAGAGCAGTCCGCCCCCCGACCAGCGCGGGAAATTCCATCAGGGTCTGGAGCGATATGACGACCTGTTCCCAGACGAGTTTTCCGCCGGGGCGGCGATAAACCCCCTGGGTCAGCCGTTGGAGCCAGCCATTGGCGACGTACTTGTTACAGAGCTGAGGGGAATAGCCCTTTGCGGTCAGCCATGCCGCGCTCACGACCAACCCTTCGGGCAGGTCGCGTTGAAGTCGGTTTAGCTTTCCTGCATTTTCTTCACTCACAGTGTAGTTATAGCCTGGATTGCAAACCAGCGTCAAGTTTGCCTACCGCCCCAGACATATACCCAAGGTTTAGTAATTTCGATTTTCGTAAACCCATATAGAGTGATCTGAGCCCTTAAAACTGGATCGCTTTGAGCTAGAGTTTTCCGCGTCGTTTCTCGCGAACCTGATCCCGCTGCCCAGCCGCCCGTAACGCGGCCACCTGCGCGGCGACGGCGCCAGGTCCGACCACGCCAAGGAGCGCCTCCTCGATCGCATCGTCGACGCGCAGGCCGCCGAACGCGATGCAGGATGGGCCGCCATGGTCCATCCAGGCACGCGCAGCTGTAGCGCGGGATGCCGTGCCTGGCCCCGGTGTAGCGAAGCGTCAGCTTGCGGCCGCAGCGCCGGGCAGCGGATCAGGCCGGCAAGCAGCGCCTCGCCATGCTTGGGCGCGCCGTGATGCCTGCCGGTCGGAACATTGCCTGCCACCATCGCGCGGATCGCTTCGAACCTCTCCCAGCTCACATAGCCGTCATGGGCGCCGGGCTTCAGGGCGACAGGAGGCGTGGCAGACCGGAAATGATTTCCTTCACGCGCCCACCGGGGCCCTGAAGACGTCCACTTTCGTTTCCAGGCAGCGGCGCAGGTTCAGGTCCGTAGCGCCGACTGTGAACCAGCCATCTGGCTTTTGATAGAAATCTAAGCCGCGGCCTATCTTGATGATCCAGCCATTGTCGAGACGCACTTCACGGTCATGCAGATTGCCGTTCAGTTTCACATTCAAAGCCACGTCATATTCCAGCAGACTTTGTTTCAGTTCGTCCAACTTATCTCGGACGTCGGCCATATCGGTTTGCTGGTCATAGGACGTGATCAAGGTAATGTTTTGAACAGTCGATGCCTTAAGCACAGCTTCGCAGAGTCTGACAAAATTTGCGATCTGATGGGGCGCGCGGATATAAGGATCCTCGACGATCATCGACTTGGCACCCTCCAGGTAGGGGCCAAAAATTGTATCGTAAGAATGACCGGTGTCGCCATAGCCGATGGTGTAATGCCGCTCGACCGGGCCCATGGGCTCTGGCGATGAGATCACCGTGGGGACTTCAACGGACGAGGACGCCTCAATCGGTTCTTCTACGGTGGATGGCTGGGCCGGTGCAGATGAGGATTCATCGGACAGGGCACTCATCCTGAGGCGACGACGCGCGGGCTCCAGTGTCGCCGAGGCATTCGCGCTTTCTGGGCAATGGACGACGATCTCCCGTCCGTCCTTGTCGATGTAGGACAAGCCAATTTGCGCAAACTCGTCGTCCGGCTTCCTTTTATTCATTTGCTCTTTGACGCGGCGGCGGCATTCGATGGCATAGGCCACGTACTCGTCGAATTCCGCATCGGTTGGCGAGTCCGCCGGATGCAGGATTTTCAGTAGTGCGCAAAGCGTCTTTTTAATCCCCTTCTCGTCGCGCCCCTCAACGGCTGACCCTAGCTTTAGCCGTTTACCGACCTCTTCATAGCGATTGCTATGCTTGAGCTGGTGATGAAAGGCTTCCGCCAGAAAATCCGTGATGAGGCCGAACCTGTCGGTTAGAAACGCGCTGCTGTTCTTCGGCATCTCCCAGCCAGGCAGGTAACAGGCGAAACGATCCATGACGGCGAGGTCAAACTGATCCGGTAGAGGCTGAAACAGGTCGYATTCGGTCGAGTTGACGATTTGCTCCACAGACATGTCGATATTGCCGACGAACGCCAGGCTGGCGTCTGCAATGACCTCAACGCCGCGCGAAAAGCGTCCGTTGGCCATGAAGTCCTTCATAATCTGGATTGTGTCGGGATCCTTGATCT
>NZ_JBFRDQ010000287.1:0-5819 GCF_052113865.1 Allobosea sp. TAB14
CTTCTCGACGGGGGGCGGGCGCGTTCGACGGCTAGGTGAAGATCGCAGCGCTGGCTTCGGTCGCCTCCGTAAAGACGCCGCGTGCGAAGATCGGGAGCTGACGCTGGATAACGATCACGATGGCCCGCGTCGGCTCTCGGCCTGCAAGTTTGCAACCGGTCGTACACGCTGAAGGAGAGCCGATATTTCCAGAGGCCCATTCGCCGCGGCTGCCGTTTCGACGTCGATCTCGGCAAGACGCGCTTCGACGTCATGGCAGCTGATGCATYCGGCAAGCCACTAGGCCGCGCGAAGYTGATCCGAGCTCATGCCGGGGGCACGCGTGCGAAGTTGATCCCGACTTCGGGGAAGGTGAACTGCTATCTGCTGTCGATGGCCGATTTCGGCATTTGCTGCCGCCTAATCGGACGTCAGCTTTCAGGCCCTGGTCGAAGGGATAAAATCGCCCCTTCTCGGACGTTGGAAAGGTCGGCCTTCAGCAGCCGGATCTACGAGCCAGGGCGTCAGCCCGGGAATGTGCAATGCGTACTCGTATATTCGCCGCATGCTTCCAGTCACCCTGCCGTTCCTGCCAATCAGCTAACAACAGTCTCTGGCCGCTATCATCGATCACCCCTGGTTCGAAATATCTGTCACCGATCYTTGCAAGCGCGGCTTTTGCGAGATCGTTAGCCTGACGGTAGTCGGCGCGCTCCAAGGCTTGTTCAGCCGTCATCAGTCCTGTTTGGATATTTCGAAGTTCATCAGATACACARTTCGCGAACGCTAAGCTTGAATTCGTCGTAATTGCGAGAAAGCTGACGATAGCTGCTGCGAATGAGATAGTCATGGCGGTTTCCACAAACGGGCTGGTCCGACGGGAGTTGGATTTTCAAAATCATTGTCTGCCTGTATGGGACCGTCCATCACAAAGGGGACTTTTCCAAGAGAGTCCGAACCTGGCATGTCGCTCAGTGACCGCTGCCGACCCGCCCGTGACTTCCAGAACGTTTGGTAATGGGCAATGTCGCGGCGGCCCCGGAAGCCGGTGAGGATAGTGCTGGGAGTTGCAGAACGACAGCCGTCAGACTCTCACGCGTGCCTGAAACAAGCGTCGTCCATCATTTGGTGGAGTTTGATGGAGAAAGGGCGGCCTTGCGTACGATGATGATCACCGCGTACGCGACGGAGGAATCGGGCTTCCCCCAGTCGTATGTCCGCAGGCTCGGCGTCTTGGTTTCCAGGACCCCGCAGCATCATGACCACTTCAAACGTGCTTGCCTACCGCGATCATAGCGTTCCGCGCCTTCGTCACATCGATCTCGACAAAAAACTTCGCTACAATGCTCCWTGGTTCGTCCTCCTGCGGAGAGGATCGGCTCGGCCACTCCGAGCAACCTTCGAAGGCGCAGCCTAGGGCGAGCTACTCCGGCTCAGCGAACATCCGGTCTTACCGTTAATCGACGCAGACGCTGTGCGCCTCTCCCTCRCTGTCGAGGCTGCTGAAGCAGCCGTGCAAAGGCTCATCGCGCGCCTGGCACGTTCCCTTTCCTGCCAATCTTGCCGCTGGGCCGTCTTCCACAAGACATTCGCCGACACAGTCTGACTTCTTGCTGCAGGCTTTTCCGGCATCGGAAAAAGGCTTCACGCAATAGGGAAACTGCGCTTTTCCGAACCGCTCTATGTGACCCCCGCTTATCGCGCACGCCTTCTCGTCCGAGGTTCGCGTTTCAGCGGCGGCCACTTGCTGCAATGCGAGCGAGGCGACGAAGCCTGCCACCAACCCCAATCTCGTCATCCTCCACCTCCGGTTGAAGCTAAAGCCTGCCCACGTAGCGCTACTGCCGCAGCCGATCGCTAGCAAGGACGCCTCCCTTCTGCTTTGGGTCCAAATTCCCCGTTGGCCGCCTGCCGGAGAGTGGACATTCGGTGCGAACCGCCGTGCGCCTTGACCAGCAAGCTGGCGCGCTCGGGCGCAGCACCTCCTTCTTGCTACGAAGCCGGGCCAYGCGGCTATGGGATCGGYCGSCGACGCGCCGGTATTTTGGCTTGCAGTTCTCCAGCGCTCCGACCGGATAATGAACGCGCGGCTTGATGTGACCGGCGCTAGGCGGCTCGCCGCCTATCTCGGAGCCTCAATGTGCAGACGGTCGTGAGCGCCACCTCATGGTGTCGTACCCTGTAATCGGTCAGCGCCAGATCGAGCGCCTTCATGGTCCTGTGGACGTTGCCGAGATTATAGTGCGGGATTGCCAGCAACGGAGCGAGCTTCGCAGCCTCACGGTAATCCACCACCGCGAGGTCAAGCTCACCGAGGCGCTCGTGCGCCACACCGCGATCGATCCAGGCCGCCACCTCCAAGGGAGATACGCGGATGGCCTCGTCGAGATCCTCGATGGCGTGCGGAAAGTCTCCCGTCTCCGTGTAAGCACGGCCCCGCACCAGCCGGGCGCCAGTTGCGGAAGGCTGGAGACGAATGGCTTCCGTCGCGCCGGAGACCGCCATTTCCGGGCGATGCATGGCGAGGAGAATCGAAGCACGGACGGTTCTGGCCTCTGCGTCGCTTGGATTGAGCCGGACGGCCTCATCAAGATCGGAAAGGCCCTGCTCCAGCTGGCCTGTCTGGGCCAGTAGAGCCCCGCGATTCGTCCGAGGCTGGTGATCGCGAGGATCGAGCCGGATGGCGGTGTCGTAATCCGCCATTGCATCTTCGTAGCGTTTCAGCTGCGTGCGGGCGAAGCCGCGATTGTTGTAGGCCTTGGAGAAGTTCGGGGCGAGCTTGATCGCCTGATCGAGATCGGCAAGCGCACGCTCGTATTGTGCTGTCCGGATAAGAACCCAGCCCCGGTTGCTGTAGATTTCGCCATCCTGCGGATTTATCCGAATGGCTGTATCGAGATCGGCGAGCCCGCCCGCCACGTCGCCTCGCCGAGCGCGCGCGATGCCGCGGTTCATGTAGGGTTGCGACGTGACCCCCGGGGTCTCGCCCGGCGGCGTCAGCCGCATCGCCTCGGTCCAGTCGGCGATGGCCTCGTCTAATCGGCCACTGAACATATGGGTGATGCCGCGCCCTGTATAGGCACCTGCTAGCGTGGGATCGAGCCGAATCGCCTCGTTGAAATCGTCGGCTGCGCGCGCCATCTCGCCCGCCAGGATCCGGGCGGCGCCGCGGTTGTAGAAAACGAAAGGCTTGCGCAGCCCCGGATCGGTGGAGAGGAGGCGGGTACACGCCTCGATCGCCGGCGTCCCGGCCGCGACCGCGCAATCGGACTGGTCGTCCGCCAGAGCGTGCCCGATAGACAATCCAGTCGCGACCAAGAAGGCGACCGCACGGGCAGCGCGATGCGAGCATTYGTGACTTGCGTTACGCCATAGCGCCGGCCCACAGGTYCCGCCAAGACCGTCATGCATTCCCAGCGCCTCCCCGACGATCAYGCAGCATGAGCCGGTCCAGACGATCGAGCTCWCGGTCCAACCACCAGGCATCGGATCACCCCGGAATATCATCATCCAATCAGATGAGRGGCCCGCAGATTTTATCGTCACGGCGACGCAGCGCGGCAAAGACGCGCGAGAACGGCTCTGCGCCCGCATAGCATCGGAGCAAGCTGCGGACGAGCGTGGCGGTGATCTGACGGCGTCTAGTGGCGATCGAGCTTCGGGCGTGCCGCTCGGGCTGCTTGGTCAGACGCGAGGGATCGTGAACTGCGGGAAGGCAACGGATTTTCTTGGAATAGATTGTTGAGTCTCAAGACAGGACTGCTGCGAGCTCTGCGTCTGACCATAAGCCCGTGGTGCCCGCTCGAAGTTTGAAGAGTTGGCTGCCAAGCGTCATTCCGATGACCGGATCTTCTTCAAGAATTCGCGCAATAGACTCTTCGACGATCCGGTAGCTGCCGAAGTCGAAGGACTCGCCCGGAGCGGCGCTGACACGTTCCAGCTTTTCGACAAGACCGCGTTCRGCCAATGCCAAGGCCCGAAAATGACAGAGAGGATTGTTGCCAGCCCGGCCAAACAGAACGTGCGAAGTCCATGTACATCCCGCCCGGCAGCGCTGCGCGAACGGACAGGTCGCACAGAAACCCCACAGCTCGACGGGYTTCTCGGCCTTATCCGCGATCAGCCCCGACCAGATGTCCTGGAGCCCGCGGTCGCGGACATTGCCCTTGACATAATCTGAGCTCGGAAGCGACGGACAGCCTTTCACGCTCCCATCGGCTTCAATGCCGAGAGAAGATTCGCCCGCGCCGCAGCCGTTCCAACTGTGACCGCGCTCGCTGCCGTATCGCAGCGTCTCTGCCAACGGGCCGAAGTARCCCACGTTGTTGCCGGGGAAGAAAGCGATGCCTTTCGGATCGAGCTGCTGGCTCTTTATGGCCGCCAGCAAAGGGAACAAGTAGAGCAGATGATATGGCTGGAGCATCAGGGCGGACCGATCTGCTGCGCGACCCATGGCCGCTGTCAAGATCACCATCCAGCTCCGCGCTCCGATGTCACTGAGAAGATCGGGCATGGCAGGGAGTTCAGGCATGGTCAGGCGGTTGATCTGTGTGTTCACRGAAAGGTCGATTCCGCTTGCACTGATCTGTCTCSCCGCCAAAACTGCGGCTTTCCAGGATCCCTTAGACCCTCGGATCGCGTCGTGGGTCAGCTCCAGTCCGTCGATCGAGAGCGAGATCTTTCCGACTCCCGCTTCCGCCGCCCGTCGGATTCTCTCGCCCGTCATCTGCCGAGCGCCGGTGACGATACTGCATAACATGCCGCAACGATTAATCTCCGCGGCGATCCGATCCCAGTCGTCGCGCAGGTAGAACTCGCCGCCGATTAAAGCGATCTCCTTGAGGCCGAGGTTCGCAAATTGATGAACAAGGTCGAGCGCCTCCTCCGTGCGCAACTCGTCTTTCCGCGCCCGGCCGGCGCGCGATCCGCAATGTCGACAGCCCAGATCGCATCGAAGCGTGATTTCCCAGACAGCGATGCTCGGCGGATCTTTGGGGTCTGACCGCCAGCGGGCGTGCCTGCGGGGATCGCCGTCGTAAAGCCGGCCTTCGCCGTTTCCATCCGGTGTCATGGCTTGGTCCTGAAGCCGGGCGGGGGGCCGTATATTGGCGTCGGAGCCGGTCCTAATGACGGCGATCTATTCGGAGATCGCTGCGTGTCGCTGGGAGCTTGCAGTTCGCCTGGCTGAGGAGCGGGCGGCGGCTGCATCGTCTCCGGGCCGCCGGCAGCGTGCGGATCAATCGGTGCTGCAGCCGGCGACTCCGAAGCTRGCTTTTCAGGATGCTCATTGGCCGGAACCGGAAGGCGCTGCGATCGGTCCTCGGACACAAGCGTGACGGCATCAGCGGCACGCGAACCCGCCGCCGGTCCCCTGGCTCCAGTCCAATTGTTGAGGAAACGATCAATGTCATCTCCGTTTAGCTGGTCCGGTAAGTCGTAAGGAGTCGGATCGAACCCTCCCTCTTCGAAAATGGAACGAGGGTTGAGGGAAAACCGGGCGCGCAATGCAGAATCCTCCCGGAGTTGCCCGATGAGTTTACCCAAAGGCGGCCGGTCGGTGCGTGGCGGCGTGGTTGCTTGGGCCGATCCCAAGGCCGATAACACGGCTGCCATCATCTGGAGAAGCTTGTGTGACGGAGTGGGCAAACGGGCCTCCTTCAACTTCGACTGCCAGAACATACAAAGGAGCGGGCACGGTCGGGTCGTGAGGAAAATTGAGCGGCAAACGTCGCGCAATCTGTTCCGGACTTAGGACCGTGCCCATCGTCGCTCTTGTCGACGTCCCTTCCAAGCGACCATGGGGCCGACGACCGCGGTCCCGTTGGGCACAACCACCAAAC
>NZ_JBFRDQ010000288.1:0-3872 GCF_052113865.1 Allobosea sp. TAB14
GTTCTATGGCGGCCTCTCCCGGACCAAGAACATGCTCTCGGTGATGACGCAGATCACGGCGATCGCCGCGATCATGTGCATCGTCTGGGTGATCTACGGCTACAGCCTCGCCTTCACCTCGGGCGGTTCGCTGACGAGCTTCATCGGCTCCTTCTCCAAGGCCTTCCTCGCCGGCGTGACGCCGGATTCCACCTCCGACACCTTCACCAAGGGCGTCGTGATCCCTGAATACGTCTTCATCTGCTTCCAGATGACCTTCGCGATGATCACGCCCGCCCTGATCGTCGGCGGGTTGGTCGAGCGCATGAAGTTCTCCGCGATGATCCTCTTCGTCATTCTCTGGGGCACCTTCGTCTACTTCCCGATGGCCCATATGGTCTGGTTCTCGGAGGGTTATCTCTTCACCCTCGGCGCGCTCGACTTCGCCGGCGGCACGGTCGTCCACATCAATGCCGGTATCGCGGCGCTGGTGGGCGCGCTCCTGGTCGGCAAGCGCATCGGCTACGGCAAGGAGCTGATGTCGCCGCACTCGCTGACGATGACCTTCATCGGCACCGCAGTCCTGTGGGTCGGCTGGTTCGGCTTCAATGCCGGCTCCAATCTCGAAGCCACCGGCGGCGCCGCGCTCGCCATGATCAACACCTTCACGGCCACGGCCGGAGCGGGCCTCGGCTGGCTCTTCATCGAGTGGATCGTCAAGGGCAAGCCCTCGCTGCTCGGCATGCTCTCGGGCATCGTCGCCGGCCTCGTCGCCGTCACCCCGGCCGCCGGCCTCATCGGGCCGATGGGCGCGATCGTGCTCGGCGCCGTCGCGGGCATCGTCTGCTTCTTCTTCTGCACCACGGTGAAGAACGCGCTCGGCTATGACGACTCGCTCGATGTCTTCGGCGTCCACGGCGTCGGCGGCATCATCGGCTCGATCGGCACCGGCATCTTCGTCGCCCCGGCACTCGGCGGCGTCGGCGTCGCCGACTACGCCATGGGCGCGCAGGTCTGGAAGCAGTTCGTCGCGGTCGCCGTCGCCGTCGTCTGGTGCGGCGTCGGCTCCTTCATCCTCTACAAGATCGTCGATGTCGTCGTCGGCCTGCGCGTCACGCCCGATCAGGAGCGCGAGGGCCTCGACATCGCCGAGCACGGCGAGCGCGCCTACAACATGTGATCATCGCTCAGCGATTCACGTGAAACCGACCCCGGCGGGAAACCGCCGGGGTTTTTTCATGTCTGTGCACTGCCGCAAGATCGACGTGCTTCAAGGTTAAGCGGGCCTTAACCACAGCTTCCTAACGTGGAGGATATGGCCGGCATGATGCGGCCCAAAGCCCGGAATACGACTCGAAGCCGCATGCGCACCATCCGCCGCTCCCGATCGCTTATGGACCGCCTGCCCGATCCGGTGCGGGAGTTCCTGTCGCGCCGCGCCGCCGAGCTGACCGGGCTGGGGCTGCTCGCGCTGATGGCGGTCGTCGCCTTGGCCCTCGCGAGCTGGTCGGCCAACGATCCGAGCCTCAACAACGCCACCAATGGCGCGGTCCGCAACTGGCTCGGCCGGCCCGGCGCCATGATCGCCGACCTGCTGATGCAGCTCGTCGGGCTCGGCGTCATCGCCCTGCTCTTCCCGCCGATGATCTGGGCATTGCGGCTGGTCCGCTTCCACCTCTTCGACCGCGGCGCGCTCAAGCTCGGCCTCTGGGTCGTTGGCGTCGCCGCCGCTGCCGCCGTCGCCAGCGCCCTGCCGGCGACGCCGCGCTGGCCGCTGCCGACCGGCATGGGCGGCGTCATCGGCGACGGGCTGCTCTTCGGCACCCGCAACATCGCCGGCATCGCCGGGGGCGCCGTCGCGAGCCTCGTCGGCTTCCTTTATGCCGGCATCGCCATTCTCGCCGTCACCGCCGCCGCCGGCTTCGGCTTCGTCCATGACGAGGACCCGGCCCTCGACGACGAGGCCGATGACGGCCTCTCCGATGGCGAGGAGCGCGGCGACGAGGAGCCCGGCATCGCCGTCATCCTGATCGGCTGGCTCGCCCATGGCGCGATGGCGCTGCGCGCGGCGATCCTGCGCCGCCTGCCCCACCCGCCCGAGCCCGCCGTCGACACCGGTCCCGCGCCGCAGGCCGGCGCCGGCCGCGTCCGCCGCGAGCCGCAATTCGGCGCCGGTCCCGCGCCGCGTCAGCCCCTGCCGAATTTCGATCCGGCACCGCTGCCGGGCACGCACGCGGCGGCCCCCCATGACATCGACGACGATCCGCCCTTCGACATCGACGCCGCGCAGGACCTGCGCGACCTCAACGCTCCGCGCGTCGCCGCCCCCGCTCCCGCGCCCAAGCCGGGCAAGCGCATGCAGCGCGAGGCGCAGCCCTCCTTCCTCGAGCGCGATTCCTTCGAATTACCGCCGCTGACCTATCTGGCCGAGCCGAAGAAATCCCTTGCCAACACTGTCTCGACGGACGCGCTGGAACAGAACGCGACCCTGCTCGAAGGCGTGCTGGAGGATTTCGGTGTGCGCGGCGAGATCACGCAGGTCCGCCCCGGCCCTGTGGTGACGCTTTACGAGCTCGAACCCGCGCCTGGCACGAAGTCGTCGCGGGTGATCTCGCTGGCGGACGACATCGCGCGGTCGATGAGCGCGGTCTCGGCGCGCGTGGCGGTGGTGCAGGGCAAGAACGCCATCGGCATCGAACTGCCCAACGCCAAGCGCGAGACCGTCTTCCTGCGCGAGCTCCTCGCCAGCCAGGATTTCGAAGCGACCAAGCACAAGCTGGCGCTTTGCCTCGGCAAGACCATCGGCGGCGAGCCGGTCATCGCCGATCTCGCCCGCATGCCCCACCTGCTCGTCGCCGGCACCACCGGCTCGGGCAAGTCGGTCGCCATCAACACCATGATCCTGTCGATCCTCTACCGGCTGAAGCCGGAAGAGTGCCGCCTGATCATGGTCGACCCCAAGATGCTCGAACTCTCCGTCTATGACGGCATCCCGCATCTGCTCACCCCCGTCGTCACCGACCCCAAGAAGGCGGTCGTCGCCYTCAAATGGGCGGTGCGCGAGATGGAGGAGCGCTACAAGAAGATGTCGAAGCTCTCGGTGCGCAACATCGACGGCTTCAATGCCCGCGTCGGCGAGGCCAAGGCGGCGGGCGAGGTCATCACCCGCACCGTCCAGACCGGCTTCGACAAGCATTCCGGCGAGGCGATCTACGARGARGAGGTSATGGAYCTSGRGCCYCTGCCCTATATCGTCGTCATCGTCGACGAGATGGCCGATCTGATGATGGTCGCCGGCAAGGAGATCGAGGGCACGATCCAGCGCCTSGCSCAGATGGCGCGCGCCGCCGGCATCCATGTCGTGYTGGCGACCCAGCGSCCCTCGGTCGACGTCATCACCGGCACGATCAAGGCGAACTTCCCGACCCGGATCTCCTTCCAGGTCACCAGCAAGATCGACTCGCGCACGATCCTGGGCGAGATGGGCGCCGAGCAGCTTCTGGGCCAGGGCGACATGCTCTACATGGCCGGCGGCGGGCGCATCACCCGCGTGCACGGCCCCTTCGTCTCGGACAACGAGGTCGAGAAGGTCGTCGCCCATCTGAAGACGCAAGGCCGCCCGCAATATCTCGACGCCGTCACCTCCGAGGAGGAGGAAGCGGCCGAGGACGAGGACGGCGCCGTCTTCGACAAGACCGGCATGGGCTCGCTCGACTCGGACGATCCATATGAGCAGGCGGTGGCCGTCGTGCTGCGCGACAAGAAGGCCTCGACCTCCTACATCCAGCGCCGCCTCCAGATCGGCTACAACCGCGCCGCATCCATCATGGAGCGCATGGAAAACGAGGGCATCGTCGGACCCGCCAACCACGCCGGGAAACGCGAGATCCTCG
>NZ_JBFRDQ010000289.1:0-3860 GCF_052113865.1 Allobosea sp. TAB14
TCTGCCAGGTGCGGGTGATGACCTCGCCGACGCGGCCCATGGCCTGCGAATCCGAGGACATCATCGAGAGCGCGCCGAGATCATGCAGGATGTCCTCGGCCGCGATGGTCTCCTTGCGGATGCGGCTCTCGGCGAAGGCGAGGTCCTCGGGGATCGAGGGCGACAGGTGATGGCAGACCATCAGCATGTCCAGATGCTCGTCGAGGGTATTGACCGTGAAGGGCCGGGTCGGATTGGTCGAGGACGGCAGCACGTTGGGCAGCCCGGCGACCTTCATGATGTCGGGCGCATGGCCGCCGCCCGCCCCTTCCGTGTGGAAGGCGTGAATGGTGCGGCCCTTGAAGGCCTTGATCGTGTCCTCGACGAAGCCGGATTCGTTCAGCGTGTCGGTGTGGATCATCACCTGCACGTCATAGTCGTCGGCGACGGACAGGCAGTTGTCGATCGCGCCCGGCGTCGTGCCCCAGTCCTCGTGCAGCTTCATGGCGCAGGCGCCGGCCTCGATCATCTCGACCAGCGCGCCAGGCAGCGCGGCATTGCCCTTGCCGGCGAAGGCGAGGTTCATCGGGAAGGCGTCGGCCGCCTTGATCATCTGGCCGAGATGCCAGGGGCCGGGTGTGCAGGTAGTCGCCAGCGTGCCATGGGCCGGGCCGGTGCCGCCGCCCAGCATGGTGGTGAGGCCGCTCATCAGCGCGTGCTCGATCTGCTGCGGGCAGATGTAGTGGATATGGCTGTCGAAGCCGCCGGCCGTGACGATCTTGCCCTCGCCCGCGATGACCTCGGTGCCGGGGCCGACGATGATCGTCTCGCTCGGATCGAAATTGCCGAAGCCGGCCTGGATATCGGGGTTTCCGGCCTTGCCGATCGCGACGATGCGCCCGCCGACAATGCCGATATCGGCCTTCACGATGCCCCAATGGTCAAGGATCAGCGCGTTGGTGATGACGGTGTCGACCGCGCCGTCGGCATTCCTGACCTGGCTCTGGCCCATGCCGTCGCGRATSACYTTRCCGCCGCCGAACTTCACCTCCTCGCCATAGGTGGTGAAATCCTTCTCGACCTYGATSMMSAGWTCGGTRTCGCCGAGGCGCACCKTRTCGCCGGTSGTGGGGCCGAACATSGCGGCATAGGCGTTGCGCGGGAATGTGAAGGACATGGGCTTAGCCTCGGGATCGGACAGAACCGTCGATGACGGGCGATGCAAGATTCGCCGCAACAGCCGGCATCGAAGACCGGCCGCCGGGCCTGAGACTCAGTTCTTGTGGGAAAAATCGGCCTCGGGGGGCGGCTCGGTCGCTTCCGCCTCGATGGCCGGCTCGGCCGGCTTCGCTTTGGTCTTGGCCTTCGGCTTCTTGCGCGCCTTCTTGACCACGACCTTGGACCGCGCAGGCCGGGCCTGCTGGTCCTGCAGCATCTCGAGCTGGACCTGCTGGATCTCGGCGAGGCGCTGCCATTGCCGCGTGATCAGATGGTCCATCTTCTCGTGCAGATGGCGGATTTCGAGCTCGGCCTTCAGGTTGACCTGATAGTCGTTGGCCGAACGCAAGCGGTCCTTCGCCTCCTGCCGCTTCTGGCTCATCATGATGATCGGCGCCTGGATCGCGGCAATGCAGGAGAGCACGAGGTTCAGGAGGATGAAGGGATAGCTGTCGAAGGCCCTGTTTTCGCCGAGCAGGACGTTCAGGGCCATCCAGCCGAACAGCACCACGCCGAAGCTGATGAGGAAGGCCCAGGAGCCGCCGAAGCTCGCCAAAGCGTCCGAGAACTTCTCGCCCAGCGTGCGATGCTCCTCGAAATCGTCCTCGACGTTCTCGGCGATGGTTTCCTGCCGGGCGATGCTTTCAGCGACCTCTCGGTCGAGGTCGGAATACTCGCCGTGCTCCTCGCGCAGGATCTCCTCGACATAGCGCGTGCGGTAGCGCGCCAGCTCCTTCAGGCTGATCAGCGCATGGTCTGACAAATCGGGGAAATCGGCGCGGATATGCTCGACCAGCGCCGGGCGCAGCGTGCCGATCTCGACCAGATTCTTGCGGGCCGTCTCCTGCCCGCTGATGGCGCAGATCCCGCGCTTCTTGCCGATCTGGGCCGCCGTCGGCGCCATATCCGCGAATGGCGGCGACACCGGCGGAATATCGAGCCCCGACATATCGTGCTTGTTGTCCGGCTGATCGCTCACAGTTTTCCCATCACATCCTGGCGGAAACCATAGACCTCGCGCTTGCCGGCAAGCGCCACCAGCCTGACGTCGCGGGTCTGGCCAGGTTCGAAGCGCACCGCCGTGCCGGCGGGAATGTCGAGCCGGAAGCCCCGCGCCCTGTCGCGATCGAAAGCGAGCGCCGGATTGGCCTCGAAGAAATGGTAGTGCGAGCCGATCTGGATCGGCCGGTCGCCCGTGTTCGCGACCGTCAGCGTCAGGCTCTCGCGGCCCTCGTTCATGACGAGGTCACCGGGCAGCGTCACGACCTCGCCGGGCTTCAGCCGGCCGGCCGAACCGCGGACCGGCTCATGCACCGTGACGAGCTTGGTGCCGTCGGGAAAGGTCGCCTCGATCTGCACGTCGTGGATCAATTCGGCGATGCCGTCCATGACCTGATCGGCCGTGATCACATGCGCGCCGGCCTCCATCAGCTCGGCGACGGATCTGCCGTCGCGCGCACCCTCGACGACGAAGTCGGTGATGAGTGCGACGGCTTCGGGGTAGTTCAACTTGACGCCGCGCTCGAGTCGTCGCCGTGCGACCATGGCCGCCATGGCAACGAGCAACTTGTCCTTTTCGCGCGGCGTCAGATTCATGATTTTACCTTCTCATCCCCAGCGGCTTCATCGTCCTCCGAATCGTCCTCGGAGTCTTCCTCTTCGTCCTCTTCGGCTTCGTGGTCGAGGTCGAGATATTCGTAACCGAAGACGATCTCGCCGGTCTGGGGGTCGAAGACGCTGACGGAGGAATCCTCGAAAGCCTCGATCAGCATCTCCGCATCATCCGGCCCGTCGACGTCGAAGCGACGCAGCGCATCCTCGCCCTCGGCCCTGATGACGAGCTCGATCGACCAGCTCCGGCCGGCGGTGTCGTAGATGCACTTCAAACCCTGGATCGGCAGCATGCGGCTCTCCTTAGGTTGACCAGGTGCGCGGCAGCGCACGTCCGGTCAGATGCCCGAGCAGCGTGACGAGCACACGACGCAAGGGCGCAGCCTCGGGAGAGACGAGGCGGATGACGAGAAGCTCGGAGACGATGCCGGCCCCGCCCTCGACATCGGCAGCCTCCGACAGGCAGGCGCGCGCCGCCTCCAGAAGCGTCGCGAGACCGGGGCCCGCGACGAGCAGCGTGGCGGCGGCGCGGGCGCCGGCGCCGATGGCCGGGCGCGCCAGCAACTGCGCCACCGGGCCTTCCAGCCGCATATCCTCGGCGAAGACGAGGCGCCCGCCGCGCCGCACCCGCCAGCGATCCCGCAAGGCGCCGCGCTCGACCGTCTCGCCCATGGCGCTGCGACCGAAGAAGACGGATTCACAAGCCACCAGCCGCGCATCGGCTGCCAGCTCGATCGTCAGGTTGCGGCTGAGGCGGGCGCCGGAGAACAGGATGCTCTCCTGCGGGATCCAGGCGAGGCTTGCGCCCTCCCCGACCGACAGCGCCGTCTCGATGCGGGTTTCCGTGCCCTGGCTGCGATAGATCTTCTCGGCGGCTTGCGTGGCGATGACCGCGTCGCTGCCGGCCTCGAGCACGGCCTCGACCCGCATGCGGTCGCCGCCGGCCATGCCGCCGCCGGTATTGATCAGCACCGCCTCGCAAGCGTCGTCGAAGGTGTCGGGAAAACGGGCCCGATAGCCGCCGGATTCCGCCAAAGCGAGCCGTTGCGTAC
>NZ_JBFRDQ010000290.1:0-3791 GCF_052113865.1 Allobosea sp. TAB14
GCTCGGCTATGAATGGCGCATCGGCGACACGTTCGTCGCCCTTTATGCCGGCTCCGACGTCCAGAGCGAGAGGCGCGACGAGCCACTCGGCCCGTCGCTGATCGAGACACGTTACGGCGCGCGATTGCAGGCCGATCTCTGGTCCACGCCGCTGCCGGGCATGATGTTCCAGGCCAGTGCCTATGCCTCGACGCTGGACCGGCGCCTCTGGGCGCGTGCCGCTCCCGGCTGGCAGATGCCGCTCGGCTTCTATGTCGGACCGGAGGTCGAAGCCTATCGCGAACGGGACTATCGCAAGCTGCGCCTTGGACTGCATCTGACGGGCCTGCGCCTGCTCGGCCTCGAATGGCGCCTCGCCGGCGGCTGGCAGCGCACCAGCGACCGGCCCTCCGAGGCTTACGCGACGCTCGGCCTGCACTGGCAGCGCTGACGAAAATGCGCGAACCCTCATCCTGAGGAGTCGCGAAGCGGCGTCTCGAAGGATGCTCCAGATGGCTCCGGAGCCTCGTGAAGCATTCTTCGAGACGCCAATCCCTGGGTATGGCTCCTCAGGATGGGGGCTCAGGGCACAAACGGCCGCTACAGGCGAGCCGTCAGCCCTGCAACGCCCTGAGCGCTTCCGGCGTATCGACGTCGATGGCGATGGCCGGGTCCTCGAAGGGAACCTCGACGACGCGGCTACCGGCCTCGTCAAGCAGGCGGCGAGCCCCGCGATCCCCGGTCAGCAGCGAAACCGCAGGGAAGATCGGCCGCGCCAGCAGCACCGGGTTGCCGCGATGGCCGAACAGCGTCGGCACCACGGCCAGCGAATCCGGCTGCTGGAGATGGCTTTCGGCCAGGCGCTCGATGACCTGCGACGTCACATTGGGCATGTCGCCGAGCGAGATCACCGCCGCTTCGACCTCGGACGGCAGTGCCGCCACCCCGGCGCGAACCGAGCCGGCCAGCCCCGAAGCATAATCGGGATTGTGCACGAAGCGGATCGGCAGGTCGGAAAGGGCGGCCTCGACCGCCTCCTTCTGATGGCCGGTGACGACCAGCACCGGATCGAGCCGGGCCTCGAGCTGCGCCTCGACGGCATAACGCACGATCGGCTTGCCGCGCAGCTCCTGCAGGAGCTTGTTGTCGGCGCCCATCCGGGTCGAGCGGCCGGCCGCCAGGACGATCCCGGCAATATGTCCGGGGCCATGTTGCCCCGGCGCGCGCGGCTGCGGCCGCGAGACGATCTCCATCAGGAGCCCGCCCACGCCCATGCGCTGGACATCGGCGCGGCCGACGCGGATGCCCGCCAGATGGCGCTGCAGCACCCAGTCAAAGCTGTTCTCCTTGGGCGAGCGCGCGCAGCCCGGCGCGCCGATCACCGGCTTGCCGTCGATCTCGCCGAGCATCAGCAGATTGCCGGGATCGACCGGCATGCCGAGATGCTCGACCCGTCCGCCCGCCTCGATCAGCGCTTGCGGGATCACGTCGCGCCGGTCGGTGATCGCCGAGGCGCCGAAGACGACGATGATGTCGCTGTCGCCTTTCGCCAGCACCCCGATGCTCTCCGCCAGCGGCGTCGTCTCATGCGGCACGCGCTTGTCGGCCGAAAGGATGGCCGCCGCCGGCGCCAGCCGGTCCATCATGACGCGCATCGTCTTGTCGACGACGCTGGGCTTGAGCCCCGGCAGGATCGTCGAGATCACGCCGACCTTCGAGGGGCGATAGGCTGCAACCGCGATGGCCCGCTCCGGGCCGAGCGCACTGAGCGCCTGCTCCACTCGCGTTTCCGAGACGGCATAGGGAATGATCTTGACGGTGGCGATGAGCTCGCCGGCGACGACCGCCTTCAGCGCCGGCAGCGTCGCCACCGTGATCGCCTCGTCGACGGTGTTGAAGGCGTCGATCGCCGCGACATCGACCGTGAGCACGCCCGCCGTCGTCGCGAACATGTTGACGCGCCCCGTGAAGGGGGCTTCCGCGACGATGCCCTTGCCGGTCAGGCGCGCGGCAAGCCGCGAGGCAGCCTCGTTCTCCGCGACATCCCCGGGCTCCAACCGCACGGCGACGATCTCGCCGATACCGGCTTCGGCGAGCCCGGCTGCGATCTCAGCGGTGACCAGCGCGCCCTTCTTCACCGTCGTCGCRCCGGCTCGAATCGTATGGGCGGCGATGCAGCCGACGGAATCGGCGATGGCGATGGGGCCGAACTTCATGATGCGTGCCCTTTCAGGCGGGCTTCCTGCGCGGGCCGCGCAGGCTGCTCACGATCTCCGCCAGGATAGCGAGCGCGATCTCGGCTGGCGAGACGGCGCCGATATCGAGCCCGATCGGGGCATGGATGCGCCGTGTCGCCTCCTCGCCGAACCCTGCCGCAGCGAGCCGCTCCAGCCGCTTGCCATGCGTCTTCCGGCTGCCCAGCGCCCCGATATAGAAGCAGTCCGAGCGCAGCGCCGCCGTGAGCGCGGGATCGTCGATCTTCGGATCATGCGTCAGCGCGACGAAGGCGGTGTAGCCGTCGAGCCCGACCTGCGGCAGGACGTCTTCGGGCCATTCCGGCAGCAGGGCCACGCCCGGAAAGCGCTCCGGTGTGGCGAAGGCCGTGCGCGGGTCGATGATCACGAGATCGAGATCGAGCTCCTTCGCCATCGGCGCCATCGCCTGCGAGATATGGACGGCGCCCGTCACGACGATACGCGGATGCGGCGCCTGCACGGTCAGGAAATAGGAAGCGCCCTCGGCCTCGACCATGCCGCTCTTGCCGGTGCGCAATTGCTTCGCGACGAGTTCGGCCAGCGGATCGGCCGCGATCTCGCCCTGCCGCACCAGCCGCTGCGCGCCGCTCGCGAGTTCGGTCACCAGCACCGCCGCGCGCCGCGCCGCGCGCTCGTCATTGAGCGCGGAGAGGATGGCGAGATCCACCGTTCAGCCCCTGTCGGTCGCGAGCTTCAGGCCGAGCGCGATCATCAGCGAGCCGCCGATCCAGCGCCCGAAGGCGAACCCTGTCCTGGTCTTCTTCATCGCTCCCACGACGAGCGAGGCGCCGAAGACGGTGACGAGATCGGCCGAGGAGAAGGCGAAGTTGACCACCATGCCGAGGATCAGGAACTGCGCCCAGACCGGCAGCGAACCGGCCGGATCGACGAATTGCGGCAACAGCGCGATGAAGAACAGCGCGACCTTCGGGTTCAGGATCTCGACGATGAAGGAATCCAGCAGCGCCCGCTTCACCGTCTTCGGCGGCGCGATGGGCTGGTCGGGCGCGCCCAGGCGCGAGCGGATCATGCCGATGCCGATCCAGACGAGATAGATCGCGCCGGCGATCTTCACCGCCATGTAGAGCTCCGGCACATGCTTGAACACGGCCGACAGGCCGAAGGCCGCGGCGAAGACGTGGACATAGCAGCCGAGATGGATGCCGAGCATCGCCATCAGTCCCGCCCTGCGGCCATGGCTGATCGTCTGGGCGGCGGTGTAGAGCAGCGCCGGCCCCGGAAAATAGGCGACGAGGATGGTCACCGTCGCGAAGGCGACAAGGGTCTCCCAGGAGGCCATCAGTGCGTATCCTTGCTGCGGACCGGCTCGACATAGACCTTGATGCGCCCGCCGCAAGAGAGCCCGACCTTCCAGGCCGTTTCGTCTGCGACGCCGAATTCCAGGACCCGCGGCTTGCCCTCGGCGATGACGTCGGCGGCCTCGGCCACCACCGCCCCCTCGACGCAGCCGCCCGAGACGGAGCCGAGGAAATTCCCCTCCCCGTCGATGACGAGATGCGAGCCCACCGGGCGCGGCGCCGAGCCCCAGGTCTCGAC
>NZ_JBFRDQ010000291.1:0-3772 GCF_052113865.1 Allobosea sp. TAB14
GGCCGCCATAGAACAGCGCCAACCCCGGCAGCGTCATGAAGAGGACGAGGAGCGAGGACACCAGCATCCAGGCAGTGTCGCCCTTATTGGGCACGGCCGCGGCGGCGGCCGCCGGCGCCTCGGGAGCCGCCGTCTGGGCCAGGGCCGCGCCGGCGCAGAGCGCGGCGAGCGTGAGGCCGGTCAGCCCGGCCCGCAGGGAAGTCCTGAAATTCATTGCTTGAAACTCCTGAAGGGTCGGGGGCTCAGAGGGCGTCGCCGTCGGTCTCGCCGGTGCGGATGCGCACCGCCTTCTCGATCGAGGAGACGAAGATCTTGCCGTCACCGATCTGGCCGGTACGGGCGGCGGCGGTGATCGCCTCGATCACCTTGCCGACGAGCTCGTCGGCGACAGCCACCTCGATCTTGATCTTGGGCAGGAAGCTCACGGCGTATTCGGCGCCGCGGTAGATCTCGGTATGACCCTTCTGCCGGCCATAGCCCTTCACTTCAGTCACTGTCAGGCCGTGCACGCCGATGGCGGTGAGCCCGTCGCGCACCTCCTCCAGCTTGAACGGCTTGATGATCGCCATCACGATTTTCATCTGCTGGGTTTCCCCTTTACGCCGCCTGGTCGTCAGCCCCGGCGAACTCGTTGCGCCTCGCCCGCCCTGCGATGCGCAGTGCGACGCAGCGCATAATTCAAGGGACGTGCCAAAGCGCTCCGCGGGCCGGCGTCAGCCTCCGGGCGGGGGAATCAGGCACAGATCAGCCGAAAATCGAATCTGGAGCGCCTATTCGATAGGCATTTGCTTTCTCGTTATGCAATTGCCTGAAAAGGCGTCAGGCGCGATCCGGCCGTGGGCGGATCAGGCCTTCCTGCGCCACGGAGGCCACCAGCCGCCCCTCGCGATCGAAGACGAGGCCGCGCGAGAAGCCGCGCGCGCCCGAGGTCGAGGGGCTGTCCTGCGCATAGAGCAGCCACTCATCGGCGCGGAAGGGGCGGTGGAACCAGAGTGCGTGGTCGAGGCTCGCGCCCTGGATCTTCTGGTCGAAAACGGTCGTGCCATGCGCGATGAGGCTGGAATCGAGCAGCATGAGGTCCGAGGCGTAGGCGAGAACGCTGCGATGCAGGGCTGGCTCGTCGGGCAGGGTCTCCATCGCCCGGATCCAGACATTGAACTTCGGCTCCATCTTGCCGCCGGTGCGATAGCGCTCGAGCTCGACGGGGCGGATCTCGATCGGCCGCTTGCGCTGGTAATAGGCCTGCACCGCATCCGGCATATGCGGCAGCACGGTCTTCGCCATCTCCTCGCGATCCGGCAAGTCCTCGGGCATCGGGACGTCCGGCATCGGCATCTGGTGCTCGTAGCCGGGCTCGTCGACCTGGAAGGAGGCCGACATGGCGAAGATCGCCTCGCCCTTCTGGATGGCGAGCACGCGCCGCGTCGTGAAGGAGCGGCCGTCGCGCAGGCGATCGACTTCATAGACGATCGGCATTTCCGGGTCGCCGGGTAGCAGGAAATAGGCGTGCAGCGAATGCGGTTGGCGGTCTTCCACGGTCTTGCAGGCGGCGTAGAGCGACTGCGCGATCACCTGACCGCCGAAGACGCGCGGCCAGGTCGACTTCGGGCTGCGACCGCGGAACAGATTGCTTTCGAGCTGCTCGAGGTCGAGGATCGCCGTCAGGGAAGCGCTGATCTGCTGTGACATGAGGCCGTATCGCGGTCGGGTTGACGTTGGCGTCGGCGGCCCGCAGAGGAACAGCCGGGTTTACCCGCATCAGCACCGAGGCGGCTTGCCTCGTCAAGCGGGCCGCCATGGCGTCGGACCGAAAAGTGGAATCCACTTTTCGGAAGAATCCGATGCGATAACAAATGGATAGATCACCGTTATCGTATCCGACAGGACGCGCGGCGATCGAGGGAGAAGCAGAATGGCCGTCGTGCCGGACGCAAGCATGCGCATCGTCATCGCCGGCGGAGGCATCGCCGGCTTGAGCCTCGCGCTCGCCTTGAAGCAGGCGCTCGGAGCGGGCTTTGCGGTGGTGCTGGCCGATCCGGGGGTGAACGCCGCTCCCAAGCCCGACAACCGCGCCTATGCGGTGGCGGCGGGCGCCCGCTCGATGCTGGAGACGCTCGGCGTCTGGGAAGCGGTCTCCGGCCACGCCCAGGCGATGATGGAGATGGTGATCTCGGACAGCCGGACGAACGATGCCGTCCGGCCCGTCTTCCTCACCTTCGACGGTGAGGTCGAGCCCGGCCAGCCTTTCGCCCATATGGTCGAGAATGCCGCGCTGGTGGCGGAGCTGAAGGCCGCCTGCGAGCGGGCCGGGGTCGATCTGAGGCCGGTCGGCGTGCGCGGTTTCGCTGTCGAGGACGAGGCTGTCGCGATCACCTTCGCCGATGGTGCTGAGGACAAGGCGGCGCTGCTGGTCGCGGCCGATGGCGCCCGCTCGCGGCTGCGCGAGCAGGCCGGGATCGGCTGGGTCGGCTGGAATTATCCGCAATCCGGCATCGTCGCGACGATCGGCCATGAGCGGCCGCATCACGGCAGGGCGGTCGAGCACTTCCTGCCTTCGGGGCCCTTCGCCATCCTGCCGCTCACGGATGGCGGCAGGCTCGGCCACCGCTCCTCGATCGTCTGGACGGAAAGGACCGGGAACGTCGCGCCGCTGCTGTCGCTCGATGCGCAGGACATGTTGGCCGAGATCGAGATGCGCTTCGGGCTCGAGCTCGGCGAGATTACGCTGGAGAGCCCGGTGAGCGCCCATCCGCTCGGCTTCGGCGTGGCGCGGCGCTTCGTCGACCAAAGGTTCGCGCTGCTGGGCGATGCCGCCCATCTCATCCACCCGATCGCGGGGCAGGGGCTCAATCTCGGGCTGAAGGATGTCGCGGCGCTGGCGGAGGTCATCGTCGATGCCGCGCGCCTCGGGCTCGATGCCGGCGCGCTCGACGTGCTCGAGGATTACGAGACGGCGCGCCGCTTCGACACGGTCGCGATGRGTGCGGTGACGGACGGGCTGAACCGGCTGTTCTCGAACGATGCGACGCCGCTGCGGCTGGCGCGCGATCTCGGGCTCGGGCTGGTCGATCGGCTGCCGGGGCTGAAGCGCTTCTTCATCCGCGAGGCCGCCGGTGTCGCCGGTGCGCCGCCGCGGCTGTTGCGGGGCGAGACGCTCTGAGCGCGCCCGCTCAGCCTGGCCAGCCCTCATCAGGCCAGTCGCGCGCGGTGTGAATGACGCGCAGGATCGCGACGACCTCGCGGCCGCGCTGGAGCGCGAGCGAATAGGCCAGGATGTAGGGCAGGCGGGGAACCAGTTTCTCGTAGACGCCACTCACGCGTCCCGGCCGTCCGGTCGCGAAATCACCGAGCTCGTTCCCGGCCTGCTCGATTGCATCGACGACCCGCTCAGCCGCGTCGGGGTTGTCTTCGGCGATGTAGCGAAGGATATCGAGGTAGTCGCGTCTGGCATCGTCCGACCAGATGACGGGCCTCATCCTCGGCCGGCCTTCCTCAGCCTCGCATCCGCGACGATTTGGCGAGCCTCGGCGGTGACCTGGTCGTGCGCGACGACCCGTCCGGCCTCGACGTCGCCCAAGCCCCGTTTGATCCCCTCGATGATCTCAAGCTCGCGGTCGACATAGGCTGACACCGCCTCGCCCGCGAGGAAGGATTTGCTGCGCCGGGTGTCGGTCGCGATTCGCTCCAGCTTGCGCTTCGTCTCGGCCGAAACCCGAATCGTCATCGTTTCCGTCGCGGCCATCGTTCCTACTCCTGTGTTGTCGTGTGTACA
>NZ_JBFRDQ010000292.1:0-3772 GCF_052113865.1 Allobosea sp. TAB14
GCGCTGCCGCGCCTGCCGGCCCCACCGTCGTGCAGGTCAAGTCCAATCCGGAGCAGACCAGCTGGACCAAGGTCTGCGGCAAGGACCAGGCCGCCAACAAGGAAATCTGCTACACGACCCGCGACTTCGTCTCGGATCAGGACCAGCCGGTGCTGGCCGTCGCGATCTATGACGTGAAGGGCGATCCGAACAAGATCGTGCGCTTCCTGATGCCGCTCGGCCTCCTGCTCCAGCCGGGCATCCGCTTCGGTGTCGACAGCGCTCAGCCGGTCGGCGGCCGCTATGCGATCTGCTTCCCGAACGGCTGCTTCGCCGAGGCGCAGATCAAGGACGACTTCATCAATTCGATGAAGAAGGGCACCAACCTCAACGTCAGCGTCCAGAACCAGGGCGCCCGCGAGGTGACCTTCCAGATCCCGCTCGCCGATTTCGCGAAGGGCTTCGACGGCGCGCCGATCGACCCGAAGGTGCTCGAGGAACAGCAGAAGAAGCTTCAGGACGAGGTGGCGAAGCGCCAGGAAGAGTTGCGCCAGCGGCTCGGCGCCGGCGGCGCCAACGCCGCCCCGGGCGCTGCTCCCGGTGCCGCGCCTGCTCCCGGCACTGCCCCGGCGACGCCGCCGAAGCCCTGATCGGGCAACAGGTCGAGAATGGAAAAGGCCGGCCCGAAAGGGTCGGCCTTTTTCTTTTGAGCAAAAGCGTCAGCGCGCAGGAGCTTGGGCGCTGGGACGTCGCCCTCAGTTCAATCCGGTGCGGTCGATCCGGTAGCGCCCCTTGCGGTCGCGGCGGAAGAACTCGCGCGCCCGCGGATGGCGGACCGGCTCGCCGGAATCATCGACGACGAGATTCTGCTCGGAGACATAGGCGACGTATTCCGTCTCCTCGTTCTCCGCGAAGAGATGGTAGAAGGGCTGGTCCTTCGACGGGCGCATGTTCTCCGGAATCGCCTCCCACCACTCGTCGGTGTTGGAGAAGACCGGGTCGACGTCGAAGATGACCCCGCGAAACGGATAGATGCGGTGTTTGACCACTTGCCCGATGCAGAATTTGGCCGAACGCGCTTCCATGACAAACCTACGCTATCCCCGCCGATCCTTTGCCGGCCGGGGTCGTCGCCGCCCTTGCGAGAGCAATGCGTCGTAAATGCGTCAAAATCAATCGAGCGCCGGACGCAGTCCCATCACAATCCGTAACGTTCTGCTAATGCCGGATCCCTTGCGGCAACCTGCCGCGCCAGATCGACGATCACTTTCGCCTGCTTCCAGGTCGCGTCGTCCTGCATTTTTCCGTCGATCATAACCGCTCCCGAACCGTCCGGCATGGCTTCGAGGATGCGCTTGGCGAAGATCACCTCGGTTGGGTCCGGGCTGAACACCCGCTTGGCGATCTCGATCTGCGAGGGGTGCAGCGTCCAGGCGCCGGCGCAGCCGAGTAGGAAGGCGTTGCGGAACTGCGCCTCGCAGGCGGCCGCATCGGCGAAATCGCCGAAGGGACCGTAGAAGGGCTTGATGCCCGCCGCTGCGCAGGCATCGACCATCTTGGCCAGGGTGTAGTGCCAGAGATCCTGCTGGGCGACGGCGCGCGGGCCGCCATCGGGGGAGGGGTCGGCGATCACCTTGTATTCGGGGTGCCCGCCGCCGACGCGGGTAGTCTTCATCGCACGCGAGGCGGCGAGGTCGGCGGGGCCGAGGCTCATGCCATGCATGCGCGGCGAGGCGGTGGCGATCGCCTCGACATTCTTCACGCCCTCGGCCGTCTCCAGGATGGCGTGGATCAGGATCGGCTTGGGCAGCGCATGGCGCGCCTCGAACTGCGCGAGCAGCTGGTCGACATAGTGGATGTCCCACGGCCCTTCGACCTTCGGCACCATCACCACGTCCAGCTTGCCGCCGATTTCGGCCATGATCGCGGTGATGTCGTCGAGGAACCAGGGCGAGTTCAGCGCATTCACCCGCGTCCAAAGCCCGGTCTTGCCGAAATCGACCGCCTTGCCCATGGCGATGAAGCCGTCGCGCGCCGCCTGCTTGGCCTCGACCGGGATCGCATCCTCGAGATTGCCGAGCACGATATCGACCTGCCCGGCGAGCTCGCCGACCTTCGCGCGCACCTTCTCCAGGTGGGGCGGCACGAAATGGATCATTCTTTCGAGCTTGAGCGGGAGCTCCCGATAGGGCTCGGGAGCGCCGATGGCGAGCGGCCGGAAAAACTGGCGTGGCGTCTTGCTCGTCATCGGGGGCTCCATGCTGCGATGCAGCGAATGTGAGCATGCCTTGGCGAGGCCGTCCATCATGCCTTTGTCGAGCGGGAAGGGGGTTCCGAAGGGATCAGGCCTTAGGAAAATAAGCTCAATTGGCAAACTAGGTAAATATGCCTAGGATCAATATCCTTGATCTGCGGCGGTCTGGCGAAACCATGAAGGCTCCCAAAGGTTTGGCGCGCGGCTTGCTGCGTGAGCCGCATCGCCCGGAACCTGTGCCGAAACGTGACGTGAGCCATGAGTCAGCCGAACCACCTCCAGCCCGGTCTTCGCCTCGAAACGCTCGACGGCCTGCGCCTTCTCGCGGCCTTGTCGGTCRCATTGTTCCATTTCGGGTTCTGCGGTCTGGCGGTCGGCTTTACGCAGATGTCGCTGCCGGCCGGCGAGAGCGTGCTGAAATACGGCTATCTTGGCGTGCCGCTTTTCTTCGTGATCAGTGGCTTCGTGATCGCCTATTCCGCCGAGGGGCGGACGCCGCTTCAGTTCGCCATTGCCCGCTTCGCCCGGATCTATCCCACTTTCCTGCTCTGCATGACGCTTACCTTTCTGGTGGTGCTCGCCTTGGGCGCGCCGTTCCTGCAGGCCAGCGCTGCGCAATGGGCCGCGAATCTGGTCATCAAGCCCGAGCTGCTCGGTTATCAGGCCATGGATGGCTCCTACTGGTCGATCTTCTACGAAGTGATCTTCTACGGCTGGGTTCTCCTGCTGATGGCGCTCGGAGCTTTTCGGCGCGATCGCTATCCGCTCATCGTTCTCGTCTGGCTTCTGGTTTCCRTTCTCGATCGCGCCTTCCTGTCCAGCAAAATCCTGCGCTATCTCCTCCTGACCGATCAGAGCGCGTTCTTCTGCGCTGGGCTCCTGCTCTATGCCGCCTTCCGGGACGGACATACGCGGCGCAACCTCGCCCTTCTCACGCTCACCACGGCCGTGGCCATCTATCAAGCTCTCGAACTGACGCAGTGGTACAGGGCGAACTACCACGCTGCCTATGACGACTTCGCCGTCGCCGCTTCCTGCGTGGCGATCGTCGCGATCGTGGCGGCTGCGATCAGGTTTCCACGCCTGCCGCTGCCGTCGGGGGTGACGCTGGCCATTGGCGGGCTGACCTATCCGTTCTACCTGCTGCATCAGCACATCGGCTATGTCGCGTTCAACCGGCTGGGCGATGCGCTTTCGCCGGCGGCCCTGATTGCGGCGGTGACGCTGGTGCTGCTGGTTTTGTCCTGCCTGATCTGGCGTTTTGTGGAGCGCCCGGCTCAGAGTTGGACGAAGTCCACCCTGACCGGGCTGGCCGCGGCCGGCGCCTTGCTTCCAGCGAATGGGGCGCGGCCGCGGGCGGGGATTGCCAACTGATCGCGCCCGGGTTTTAGGCTCCGGGCCGATCCTTTGGATTGTTTCGAGGCGCTGCCATCCACTTCGGGGCCTGTGCACGCGCTGGCCCGGAAGCTTTTTGGCCACCTGATCCAGCCATCGACGGATCACCCGGCCGGTTCGGTCGGCACCCATAAGGATCCGAAC
>NZ_JBFRDQ010000293.1:0-3753 GCF_052113865.1 Allobosea sp. TAB14
CCATCACCAAGGGCTTCGAAGGCCGACGACCGCTTACGACCTGTCAGCTCACCGATGAAGGCCGCAGGCGTTTTTCCGACTATCTGGGCGTTCTCGAGCAGGTGCTGCGCAGTGCCAGGCGCGCCGAGCAGCCCTGCAAGGAAGCGAAGCCGCAGGAGAAGCTTGCATGAGTCCACAACCGGAAAAGCCGAAGGGATTTCTGATCGCACCGGTGGCGGCCTCTCATTTTGCCCTTTTGCTTTGTATTGCAAAGCTATTTGCATTTGAGAGAAAGCCGCTGCCGCACCATGTACGGCGGCAAAGGCAGCTTGCAATCGCCTATGCCGCGGTCGTCGTCGCGCTCTCGCTTGCCTGTCTTGTCGTCCCGTTTGGTTCGAAGCCGGCAGCGGCGGCGCTCGGAGTGATGGTGCCGGGGGCAGGCTTTCTCCAATGGGCCGCGGGTAGCCAGATCCTCCTTGCAGTGGGGTGGGCCTCGGCGGGCTTCGCCCTGTTCTTCGCTGCCCTGATTTTATGGTTCGCAACCGGCAATCTGGTCGCGCCGATCGCGACCTGGGCGCTTTTGGCAGCGGCTTCGGCGCGGCCCGCATTGTTCGCGCTGGATAGCTGTGTTTCGGCGTGCAAGTTTGACCCCATGAGGCGGGGGATCGGCTTCGAACTTTGMCCCCCTTGAGCCGGTTTCGGTGAGACTGCCCGTCCTGGTTTCGGATGGGCRGGCGGGGGATGAAGGGCGTGGATACGATTGCGCGGATCCGGCGCGAGTTTTCGATCCGCGGGAAGACGATCAAGGAGATCGCCCGCGAGCTGCATGTCTCTCGGAACACGGTTCGGAAGGTGCTGCGCTCTGGCGCGACGTCCTTCGAGTATGAGCGGAAGGTTCAGCCGCAGCCGAAGATCGGGCCCTGGCGCCCTGAGCTGGATCGGCTGCTGATGGCGAACGACGGCAAGCCGGCCCGCGAGCGCCTGACGCTGATCCGTCTTTTCGAAGAGCTGCGGGATCTCGGCTACGAGGGCGGATACGATGCGGTTCGTCGCTATGCGCGAGGCTGGCGCCGCGAGCAATCCGCCGTTACGGCCGACGCCTATGTGCCTTTGAGCTTCGCGCCCGGCGAGGCCTACCAGTTCGACTGGAGCCACGAGATCGTCGTCATCAATGGCGCCACGACCCAGGTGAAGGTGGCGCATGTCCGGCTTTGTCACTCGCGCATGCTGTTCGTGCGAGCCTATCCGCGCGAGAGCCAGGAGATGGTCTTCGATGCCCATGACCGGGCCTTCGCCTTCTTCAAGGGCGCCTGCACGCGCGGCATCTACGACAACATGAAGACCGCGGTAGAGACGATCTTCGTCGGCAAGGAGCGGGCCTATAATCGCCGCTTCCAGCAGATGTGCAGCCATTACCTGGTCGATCCAGTCGCCTGCACGCCGGCCTCGGGCTGGGAGAAGGGGCAGGTCGAGAACCAGGTCGGGCTCGTGCGGGAGCGCTTCTTCGCCCCGCGCTTGCGGGTCAAGAACTACGACGAGTTGAACGCCTGGCTGCTGGATCAGGTGCTTCGCTACGCCAAGGCCCACCGCCATCCGGAGCAACGTGACCGTACGATCTGGGAGATGTTCGAAGCCGAGCGCCCGAGCCTGGTGCCTTACGCGGGGCGGTTCGACGGCTTCCACTCGCTGCCTGCCTCGGTGTCGAAGACCTGTCTCGTGCGCTTCGACAACAACAAGTACTCGGTCATCGCGAGTGCGGTCGGGCGCCCCGTCGAGATCCGCGCCTATGCCGATCGGATCGAGTTGCGCCAGGACGGGCGTATCGTCGGCGAGCATCCCCGCTGCTATGGCCGCGACCAGACCATCTACGATCCCTGGCACTATGTCCCGGTACTGGCTCGCAAGCCGGGCGCCCTGCGGAACGGAGYGCCCTTCAAGGACTGGGTCTTGCCCGGTGCGATCGACCGGGTCCGGCGCAAGCTCGCGGCCGTTCAAGACGGCGACAGGCAGATGGTCGAGATCCTCACGGCGGTGCTGAGTGATGGATTGTCCGCCGTCGAAGCCGCCTGCGCGGACGCTCTGCGGCAAGGCGTCCACTCCGCCGACGTGATCATCAACATCCTGGCCCGGCGCCGCGAGCCGGCGGCAGCGATCACGATCATGACGCCCGATGCCTTGCGCCTGCGCCATGAGCCCGCCGCCGATTGTGCCCGCTACGACAGCCTCAGGAGAGCCGTGTGATGGAACGCTCGGAGATTCTCGCCACCATGGGCGAGCTCAAGCTCTATGGCATGAAGGCCGCCTTCGACGAGATCATCGCCTCGGCGGTGAAGCGCCAGCACGAGCCGCAGCGCGTCGTCGGCGATCTGCTCGCCGCCGAGATCGCCGAGAAGCAGGCCCGTTCGATCAAGTATCAGATCACCATCGCCAAGCTGCCGCTCGCCAAGGATGTCGCCGACTTCGCCTTCGACGGAACCCCGATCAACGAGACCCTCGTTCATGATCTCGCCGGCGGCAACTTCCTGGCGCACCAGCGCAACGTTGTCCTCGTCGGCGGGACTGGGACCGGCAAGACCCATCTCGCCATCGCGATCGCCCGGGCCTGCATCCGTGCCGGTGCTCGCGGCCGCTTCTTCAACGTCGTCGATCTCGTCAACAAGCTCGAGGCCGAAGCCCGCGCCGGCCGCCAGGGCCGCATGGCCGATTATCTCGCACGCATGGACTTCATCGTCCTCGACGAACTTGGCTATCTGCCCTTCGCACAGTCCGGAGGACAACTGCTCTTCCACCTGGTTAGCAGGCTCTACGAGCAGAGCTCCGTCATCGTCACCACGAACCTCGCCTTCGGCGAATGGCCGTCCGTCTTCGGCGACGCCAAGATGACCACCGCGCTCCTCGACCGGCTCAYCCATCACTGCGACATCGTCGAGACCGGCAACGAGAGCTGGCGCTTCAAGAACAGGCTCTGAGTTCCCCGCACACCACCGATCCGGAGCCGGCGCGGCTGCGCAATCCAGACCAGCTCCGCCGCGCCGCCTCCTCGCCGCGAAGCATACTCAAGGGGTCAACATTGGACGCCGATCGGGGGGCAACTTTGCGGGCCGTTTGACACTCGCCTTTATCTGGCCCACTGACGATAGAGGTCGAAACTTCCCGAATTCGCGAAGAATTCTCGCGCATCCATTCGTCCAGAAGTTTGTCTTTCGGAAAATTAAAAGGATCAACGATAGCTTCGTTTTTTACGTTAGACGTGATAACAACTTGCCGGCCGGAATCAAATAGGGCGTTCAAGAAGAACTTCGAAGCTCCAGGCACTGGCATTTTCAGGCCAGCCAACGCGAGGGTCGTCAACACATCGTTGTCAACGTAAAGAGTTTTACCGGCGGCATCAGAGTAAAACCCCGCAAAGAATTCGCCAGCGTTAGCCATTTCTTTCGCCCCACTTAATATTAAATCTTTTATTTAGAGCTAAGACAATTCCATTGACCGCCCAAACTCCGAACGATTCATTGAACCTCAAGCCTACCTCGATTATTGAATTCATCATCGGAGGAGAGCCAGGACCCGACAACTTATCCCGGTGCCCTTCAACCCACTCTCTGTATATCACGATAAATTCTGCATCTTTTCCCAATTCCTCTACGATGCCACTAACCTGCTCATCGGTTATTACGCAATCGACATAAATTCCGTTCACGTACAATCTCGATGTAATCATGATTTTTCCGCGAAAAAATAATTCAACGAAGACTACTCCGCACCTAAATCATGAAG
>NZ_JBFRDQ010000294.1:0-6139 GCF_052113865.1 Allobosea sp. TAB14
GTCTTCTCCTCGAAGGCGGCGCGCTCGGCCGGCGTCAGGTCGAGGATATCGACCTTGGCCGCACGCAAATAAGCCTCGCCCTCGTCCTCCGCCGCGTCATAGAGCGCGCCGATCTTGCGGGCGGCTTCCGGGCCGGTGGTCTCGTCGATGAGCTTGCGCAAATCGTCCGGCAGCGATTTGTAGCGTTCGGCGTTCATGACCAGCGCGAAAGTGCCGGCGGAAGCCTTGACCGGCGTCACCGACTTGATGCTCTCGGCCATCTGGAAGGATTTTGCCGCCTCGTAGTTGAACAGCATCCCCGCGATCGTGCCCTTGGCGAGCGCGTCCGAGAGCTCGGCCGGCGCGACGGCGGCGGGGCTACCGCCCCAGGCCTCGATGATCGCCGAGGCGATCGGCCCGTTGTGCCGGATGCGCAGGCCGCGCACGCCTGCGGGATCGCGCACCGCGCCCTTGTTGAAGAACAGGCTCACCGTCGGCGTCGCGATGAAATAGAGCAGCTTGGTGCCCTCGTGCTCGGCGGCGAGATCGTCGGCCATCCCGGTCACGATCGCGGACGCCTCTGCCGTGCTGATCGCCTTCGAGGCAGCGCCCTCACCCCGATTGAAGACATAAGGGAGCTGAGTGATCTCGGTCAGCGGGAAGCGGCCAGGCAGCGCGCCATGCAGGAAGAAGGCGATATCGGCGACGCCGGTGCGGGCGAGGTCGTATTGCCGCGGCATCGGCCCCATCTGCGCCGCCGGGAAGATGGTCAGCTTGAGCCGACCGTTCGAGCGCTTGGCGAGTTCCTCGCCCCATTCCTCCAGCTTCTTGTGGAGCTGATGGTTCGGCGGCAGGTAATGCGAGACCTTAAGCTCGATGGTTTGCGCGAATGCCGCCACCGACAAGGACAGGCTGAACAGCGCACCAAGCAGGGCGCCCACCACTCCTCGTATCATCGTTTCCTCCCCGGTTGTTTTATCGTTGGGTCTTCAGGCTGCCGTCGCGGATACCGGCGTGACGGCTCCCTTTTCGATGGTGCCGGTGACATGGGCGAGCAGCCCCGCCGCATCGGCCGGCAGGGCGTCGCCACGCCAGGCGACGTGCTGGTCGGGCCGGATCAGGGCGAAACGCGCGCCGTAACGCGCCGGCAGACGCCGGTCGGCCGGAGCGAGAACCGTCAGCGGGATGTCCAGAGCCGCGGCCCTGGCAGAGAAATCCGCCGCCTGCCCGGCCTCGCCCGCCGTGACCAGCAGCGTGAACCCATCTCCGAAATGGTCATAGAGCGACGAGTCGTCGGCCAGCCAGAGATGCGGGGCAAGGCAGCCGGGATGGGCCGAGGGCACATAGAGCATGAAATGCTCCGGCGGCGGCTCGCTGCCATCGGAAACGATGATCGGCGAATCCTCGTAGCGCGAGCCCAGCACGATGCCGAGCGTCCGGAATTCGCGCAGCTTGGTCGCCTCGATGATCTCGCCGACCTCGCGGCGCGTCGCCTCGCCGAGAGACCCCGGATCCTCCAGCCCCGGCCGGACGAGCTGGTTGCTGAGCACGCCGTAATTGATCACCGCTTCCGCGATGGTGCGCTCATGCACCTTGCGCCGCTCGGCCTCGTAGCTCGCCAGCAGTTCCGGCCCGCCCCAGCCCTGGAGCGTGGCCGCGAGCTTCCAGCCGAGATCGACGGCATCGCCGATGCCCATATTCATCCCGAAGCCGCCGAAGGGCGGATGCAGATGGCAGGCATCGCCCGCCAGGAAGACGCGGCCCTTGTCGTAGCGATCGGCGACGAGCTTGTGCGCCACCCACGGATCCTTGCCGACGATCTCGATTGCGAGGTCATGGAGGCCCGTGCCTTGCCTGATCAGCGCGACCGGGTCGACGCTCGCCGGATCGACATCGTTGGCGAGCTTGGTGACCATGAAGAACCACAAGCCCTCGCCGTCCATCGGGCCGAGCAGCGAGGGCAATTCCTCATTGACCATCCAGTACATGATCGCCTCGCCATGCGCGTGGCGGCGGGCGAGGTCGGGCGCGCGGAAGATGATGTTGTAGTTGCGCGAATAGGCCCGGTCGCCGGTCATCACCGCGCCGATCGCGTCGCGGACCAGGCTGCGCGCGCCATCGGCACCGATCAGGTAGGAACTCCTGACGCGGCGGACCGCCCCGGTCACGAGATCCTTCAGCTCACCCGTGACGCCGCTGCCGTCCTGCTCGAAGGCGGTCAGTTCGGTGCTGAAGCTGATCGTCACGCCGGGCAGCGAGGCGGCATGCTCGCGCAGGACTTCTTCCAGCACATATTGCGGCACCCATTGCGCCGATTCCGAATAGAGGTCGTTGCGCGCCGGGCTGCCGTTCAGCGCATTCTCGAAGCGCGCGAGCCCGGGGCCGGTCATCCGCGTGGCGAAGACGACGTTCGAGGGATAGTCGCGCGGGATCGGCGAGACCTCGCGCAGCCTGTCCGCGATGCCCCAACGACGCAGATGCTCGCGCGTGCGGACATTCGTCGTCTTGGCGCGCGGCGCATAGCCGACGCGGTCGTTGCGCTCGACCACGAGGCAACGGATGCCGCGGCGGCCGAGCTCGATGGCGGCGGCCAGCCCCACCGGGCCGGCGCCGGCAATCAGCACGTCGACATCCCAACCGCTGTCTTTCACCGCGCGCTCCTTCTGTCCTGCGCCGCACCGCCGCCCGTTCAGGCGGCGCTCCGCACGGCTTCTTCCTGGGCAATGGGGTTGACCAGCAGGCCGATGCCCTCGACCTCGACGGCGCCTTGAACTGGTACTCGCGCACCGAGCCTTCGTTGAAGACGGCGTAGCCGGCGACATGGTCGAGCGCACGGGCCTTCGGAACATGCTTGGCGCGCCGGCCGATCACCGCCGCGATCTCGCCCTCGTAATCGAGCTGATCGGAGAGGTTCGGGCGGATCATCGGTGCGCGGTGGCCGATCAGCGTCGTCGAGAAGCGGCCGAACAGCGTCGGATAATCCGGCTGCTTGAAGCCGCTCTCGGCCGAATGGTCGGCATAGTTCAGGCCGACGCAGATGATCTTGCCGGGGCGGGGCAGCACCGGCAGGAAGCTCGTCCGCTCCGGGTCGAGCAGCGCCGATGAAGGCGCCTTGTCGAGCGCGGCGGCGATGGCCGCCCGCGCCACCTCCCCGCCTTCGACGAAAGCGAGCATGGACCCCGGCAGGCCGGAACCGGCTTCCGAGAGATCGATGAGATCCTGGCCGCGATAAGCCGCGAGCCGGGCCTTGCCGTCGCGAAGAATGGTGGCGAGACGCATGAAGGCTCTCCTTCCAATGGGGTAAAAGGCACCGGTCGCCACTGCGGCCGGAGCGGAAGCGATCGGTGTCAGGCTTCGCCGAAAAGCACGGCGAGGCGTCGCTCGGCGAAGCGCCAGGCCCCGTCCGGCTCCTTGCGATAGCGGTCGGCGTATTCGCAGATCAGGAACGGCGCGGCCGCACCCGGCCCCGGCCCGTCATGGCGATAGAGCGTCAGCACGACGCAGCCGTGCGCCGCATCGGACGAGACCGGCTCGATCAGGATGTTGCTCTGGACATGGCGGGAGCGGCGCTCGCGCATTGCGGCACGTTCCGCACCCCATGTCGCGATGGCGGCACGCCCGAGCTTGTCCGGGCCGACGCCATAGAGCCCGGCATCCTCCGTGAAGAGCGCGCCGATGCGATCCGCCTCGCCATGGTCGATCAGCCAGGCATGGCGCTGGATCAGATCCTCGATCGCCGCACGATCCACTGGGTTCAACGACAGCGTCATCACGGGCGAGCCTCCGCCCACCGTCAGATCGGCAGGCCGAGATCGGGCGGCGCGCCGGCCGGCTCGTAGTCGCCCTTGCGCATGCCGGCATGCAGCGCATCGAAGCCCGAACCCGCCCTATGGGCCTGGTAGACGCGCTCGGGGTCGAAGAAGGTGCCGATCGGATTGGCCTTGAAGTCCGTCGAGGTCCGCATCCACTCGCTGGACTGCTCCCAGTCGCCGTAGGTATCGCATTGCAGCTCGACGAAATTGCCCTCGGGATCGCGGTAGTAGATCGAGATCGTCATGCCGTGGTCGAGGCTGAAGGCCGGCAGGATGCCCTCGTCGCGCAGCCGGGCATAGGACGACATCAAATCGTCGAAACTCTCATATTCGAAGGCGCTGTGATGCATGCCGTTATGGCTGCGCTTGTCGGGGTCGTCGCCGAGCCCGGGCGCCGACAGGAAGGCGACGCGGTGATTGGCCGCGTCATTGGTGGTCCAGGCATTGTTCGCATCCTGGAAATTCGGCGTGGCGCCGACGACTCGGCCATACCAAGCGACCATTTCGGCGAGCCGGCTGGTCTTGAAGGTGACGTGATGGAAGGCGGGCTTGATGATGTCCATGCGTTCCTCCTGCGGTGCCATTCTTCCCCGGAGGGCTGCGCCTGCGTTTTCGGTGGAACAGAGCTAGCGGAGGGAGATATACCTGAACAGATGACAAGAATGCCGGAGCGATCATCATCTGATATCGCTCGAGGCCCTTCGCGAGGGAGACGCGAGGATGAAGCTTCATCATTTCGAGGAGGTCGTCGCGATCGCCGAACGCGGCAGCGTCCGGGCGGCATCGCGCCATCTGCGCGTGGCGCAGCCGGCGCTGACGCGCAGCCTCGCGCTGCTCGAACGCGAGCTGGGCGCGCCCTTGTTCGAACGCCGCGCGCGTGGCGTCGTCGCCACCCCTTTCGGCCAGGCCTTCATCACGCGTGCACGTTCGATCCTGTCGGAGATCCGACGCACGCGCGAGGAGATGGAGCAGTTGCGCGGGGCGGGCACCGGCACCGTGACGGTCGGGCTTTCGATCGCCGCGCATCTGGCGCTGCTGCCGTCGAGCCTGCGGCCCTTCCGCCAGCGCTATCCGAACATCAAGCTGCATATCATCGAGGGCTTCTATCCCACGCTCGAAACAAGGCTGCGGGACGGCTCCGTCGATTTCTACATCGGCCCGGAGGGCGGCGCGCAATCTGTCCCCGAGCTCAGCCTCGAGGTGCTGTTCCAGAACCGGCGCGTCGTGCTCTGCCGGACCGGGCATCCTCTGGCGGGCGCGACGTCGCTGCGCGATCTCGTCGGGCAGGATTGGGTGACGACATCGATCACGGCAGACGACAGCGCCGAGATCAACGCGTTCTTCGCGCGCCACGACCTGCCGGCGCCGCATCTGGCCGTGCGCAGCCAGTCCGCCCTGACCTTGCTGACCTGTCTCGCCAACACCGACCTGCTCGCGATGGTGCCGGGCCAATGGCAGGATTTCGAGATGACCGGACAGGCCCTGACCACGATCAAGATCGCCGAGATGCTGACGGCTCCGGCGCTCGTGGTCGTGCGCCGGGCCGACCTGCCGCTCACGCCAGCAGCGCTTCACCTTCTCGACCYGATGCGGCGGGCGACGTCCCGGCTCGAGCCGCCCGGCAGGTTATCGCGCCCGACAGGAGACGCGGCGATCTAGAGCATTTCCGCGTTTATCCGAATCGCCGAGATGCTCTATCGCATTTTCTTCACGCGAACCGGTGTCCACTTCGCTCGAAAATGCTCTAGCGGGCGAGCAGAAGTGCCGTCAGCTCCTCGGGCGTTGTCGCGAGCGCGCCCGCCTTCGCGGCCAGGAGCGCGTCGGGATGGGAAAGGCCCCACCCGACCGCGATGCAGTCGATGCCGGCGCGACGGGCCGCCTCGACATCGCGAACCTCGTCGCCGACGGATATCGCCTGCACCGGCATCAGCTTCAGCTGCTTCAGCACGCGCTTGAATTTCGCCGACTTGCCGAAAAGCGACGCCCCGCTCTCATAGACATCGATCAAGGCCGCCGATCGGCCGAGGAGGGCGCGCACATTCTCTTCGCTATTGGAGGTGACRATCGCCAGATGCAGCCCSTGCCCCTTCAACAAGGCCAGGAGGCCACCGACCCAGGCATAGAGCTCGATCTGATCCAGATTCTCGGAGGCCAGGCTGCGCATATGCCTCGCGATGATCGGCAGCTTCCATTTCGGAACGCCGAGCGTCTCCAGAATCTGCAACGGTGTCTGCCGCCGGAGCTGCTCGCGCTCCTCTTCCGTCGTTTGCCGAAAGCGATAGCGCTGAGCGACCTCGTTGAGGACGCCATAGAACCACTCCACGCTGGTCGCGAGGGTTCCATCGAAA
>NZ_JBFRDQ010000295.1:0-3724 GCF_052113865.1 Allobosea sp. TAB14
GGATTCACCGGTGCTCCAGAAGGCGCGCAAGGCGCTGGCCGACGAATGGGGCGGGCGCGTGGTTTCCATCGGCAGCGGCGGCTCGATCCCCGTCGGCGGCGATTTCAAGCGCACGCTCGGTATCGACACGCTCTTCGTCGGCTTCGGCCTCGACGACGACCGCGTTCACTCGCCGAACGAGAAATACGACCTGTCCTCCTTCCACAAGGGCCAGCGCTCCTGGGCCCGCATCTTGCAAGCTCTCGGTTCATGAAATCAGTCTGTGTCTTCTGCGGCTCCAATCCCGGCAATGACCCCGTCTATGCGGCCGGCGCCCGCGCCATGGGCGCCGAGATTGCAAGGCGGGGCCTGACACTGGTCTATGGCGGCGGCGCCGTCGGGCTGATGGGCATCGTCGCCAATGCGGCGATGGAGGCCGGCGGCGAAGTCCACGGCGTCATTCCCAAGGCGCTGCGCGACCGCGAGGTCGGCCATGTCGGCCTGACCCGGCTCGAGGTCGTCGACACCATGCACACGCGCAAGGCCCGCATGGCGGAGCTGTCGGACGGCTTCATCGCCATGCCCGGCGGCATCGGCACCTTCGAGGAGCTGTTCGAGATCTGGACCTGGGGCCAGCTCGGCATCCATTCCAAGCCGCTCGGCCTGCTCAACGTTGCTGGGTTCTACGATCCGCTGGCCACATTCCTCGACCAGACCGTGGAGGCCGGCTTCCTCAAGCAGAGCCACCGCGCCATGGCGATGACCGATACGGAGCCGGCGACGCTGCTCGACCGGATGGAAGCCTATGTTCCCGCCGCGACCTATAAATGGGTCGAGAAGGAAGAGGTCTGACTTAATCCCCGGGATTGCCCTCTCAGGTTGTAGGAATATTATCTTGACATTGTGACGCTGATCCGGTAGAGATCAGGAACGCTCACGAAATATGCCCGAACGAAGCCGCCGCGCTCTCCAGCCGGCGGCTTTTTCGTGGCCGTCATCCGAGAGGGACGTCATGGCCGAAGAGGACGAGACAACGTCGCAGCCAGCCGCTGAGCTGAAGCCGAAACGGAAGACGGTCTCGCGTAAGGCGGTGGTGGGTCAGCTCTGGCGTGCCGCCAAGCGCCAGATCGATRCGCATGAGGAACATCTCGCCGACCTGCCGAGGGGCACGACCGCAAGCGAGGCCGACGCTAAGGCGTTGGCCGTGCTTGCCCGCACCGTCCGCGAACTGGTCGCGATCGAGGAGCCTCAGGCCACAAGGAAGGACAAGCGCACGGATGAGCCTTCCGCTGCCGATGATCTGCGACATGTCGCACAGCTCCGTCAGGATCTTGCTCGACGTCTTGAAGCCCTTGTCGCTCAGGACGCGCGTGAGAATTCTGAAGAAGCTGATGCCGACAGCGACGCCGGATGAGGTCGAACTCATTCGGAATACCTGGAATATCTGGGCGCGCCCCGATCAGTTGCCACCCGAACCGCTGAAGCCGATCTGGCTCGTCCTCGGCGGACGCGGCGCCGGCAAGACCCGCACCGGCGCAGAATGGGTCAGGGGTATGGCGCTGGGCCATCCGCCTTTCGCGGACTTGCCGACGGAGCGGATTGCCCTAGTCGGCGAGACGCAAGGACAGGTCCGCGACGTAATGATCGAGGGCGTTTCCGGGCTGCTGGCGGTCCATGCGCGTGGGGAGCGGCCGAACTGGCAGCCCTCGCTGCGCCGCCTGCAATGGCCGAATGGCGCGATCGCGCAGGTTTTCTCCGCCGAAGATCCGGAGGGCCTGCGCGGTCCGCAATTCGGCGCCGCATGGTCCGACGAGCTGGCGAAATGGCCGAACCTTCAGGAGTGCTGGGACATGCTGCAATTCGGCCTTCGCCTCGGCGACCATCCCCGTCAGGTCATCACGACGACGCCCCGCCCCGTGCCGCTGGTCAAGCGCCTGCTGGTCGAGCCCCATGTCGCGGTGAGCCGGGCGAGGACACAGGACAACCATTACAACCTCGCCGCGGAATTCGTCCGCACGGTCACGCAAACCTATGGCGGGACGCGGCTCGGCCGCCAGGAACTCGACGGCGAGATCGTGGAGGAGAGCCCGGACGCGCTCTGGACACGGGCCATGATCGAGGCGGCCCGCGAGCGCCGGCACCCGCCGCTCGCGCGGATTGCCGTCGCCGTCGATCCGCCTGCCTCGTCCTCGCAGCGGGCCGACCGCTGCGGGCTGGTCGTGGCCGGCATCGATAGCGACGGCCTCGGTCATGTGGTGGAGGATGCGACGATGGCCGGCGCCCGCCCGCAGGAATGGGCCGAGAAGGCGGTGGCGCTCTATCGGCGTTACGAGGCGGATGTCCTGGTCGTCGAGGTCAACCAGGGCGGCGAGATGGTCGAGAGCGTCATCCGCGAGATCGATGCCGGCGTTCCGGTCGTCCCGGTGCGGGCGACGCGCGGCAAATATCTCCGCGCCGAGCCGGTTGCCGCGCTCTATGCGCAGGGCCGCGTGCGCCATGCCGGCCCCCTCCCGGAGCTGGAGGACGAGATGTGCTCCTTTGGCCCAGGCGGCCTCGAAGGCGGCCGCTCGCCCGATCGGCTCGACGCACTCGTCTGGGCGCTGACCCATCTGATGCTCGCGCCCAAGGGCCGGCCGCGGGTGAGGGGGATGTAGCCTTCACCGTCATTCTCGGGCGGCGCAAAGCGCCGACCTGAGAATTTCATGAGGGGAGAGACCCGGTTTCCGAGATGGTCGGGTCGAGCCCGACCATGGCGGCACGTCGTTTCACGCTCCAACAGCGAGATCTCCATGTTCGATTTCCTTCGCAGCCTGCGCGGCCGAGCCGCGCCGGACCAGAAGCGCTCGCGCGTCGGGCCGCTCATTGCCCTGCACGAGGCCGGGCGCGCGGTCTGGACGCCGCGCGATTATGTCGCCCTGTCCCGCGAGGGCTATGAGCGCAATCCGGTGGTGCATCGTTGCGTGCGCCTGATCGCGGAGGCGGCGGCGCAGACGCCACTCGTCGCCAAGGTCGGCGACCGCGAGATCCCCGAACACCCGGCATTGGCGCTGATCGAGCGACCCAACCCGCGCCAGGGCGGCATCGCCTTCCGCGAGATGCTGTTCGGCCATCTGCTCGTCGCCGGCAATGCCTATGTCGAGGCGGTGAACGCCGGCCGCGAGCCGCGCGAGCTCTATGCGCTGAGGCCTGACCGGATGCGTGTCGTGCCGGGCCGCGATGGTTGGCCGGAGGCTTACGACTATACTGTCGGCGGCGACACCGTGCGCTTCCGGCAGGACGAGGCCGAGGTGCCGCCGATCCTGCACCTGACGCTGTTCCACCCGATCGACGATCATTACGGCCTCTCGCCGGTCGAACCGGCGGCATCAGCGCTCGACATCCACAATGCCGCCAGCAACTGGCACAAGGCTCTGCTCGACAATGCCGCGCGCCCGTCCGGCGCGCTGGTCTATGACGGACCGGGCGGCGCGACGCTGACCGAGGCGCAGTTCGACCGGCTGAAGCAGGAGCTGGAGGATTCGTTTCAGGGCGCGCGCAACGCCGGCCGGCCACTGCTGCTCGAGGGCGGGCTCGACTGGAAGCCGCTCTCGCTGACTCCGGCGGAACTCGACTTCGTCGCGGCCAAGGGCGTGGCGGCGCGCGAGATCGCGCTTGCCTTCGGCGTGCCGCCGCTGCTGCTCGGTTTGGCCGGCGAYAACACCCACGCCAATTTCGCCGAGGCCAACCGCGCGCTCTGGCGCCAGAC
>NZ_JBFRDQ010000296.1:0-3723 GCF_052113865.1 Allobosea sp. TAB14
GACCAGCAGGTCCTTCTGCCGGATCGCGGCGAAGCAGTCGCCGCCATGCTCGCGGATGCGCTCGGGGAAGCGGGCGTTATAGGGCCTGAACTTGAGGTCCGGCCGGTCGACGCTGACGAGCTGGGCAAGCTCGTTCAGGCCGATCATGCCGTTGACCTCGACGACCTCGTCGCTGTCGACCTTGAGCTCGCGCACGATCATCCGGCGCAGATGGTCGGGCATGCCGGTCGAGAGTTCGAGCCGGATGACGACGCCGAGGCGCCGCTGCTTCAGCATGGTCTCGAAGACGCGGACAAGGTCCTCCGCCTCCTCCTCGATATCGAGGTCGGAGTCGCGGATGACGCGGAAGGAGCCGGTGCCTTTGACCTCGTAGCCGGGGAAAAGCTTGGCGATGAAGAGCGAGACCGCATCCTCGAGGGTGATGAAGCGGTGCAAACCTTCGCGGGCGAGATCGGGCAGCTCGATGAAGCGGTCGATCTTGATCGGCACGCGGATCAGCGCGTCGAGCTGGCGCCCGTCGCTGAGGCGCTCCAGCGCGAGCGCGACGGTGAAACCGAGATTCGGGATGAAGGGGAAGGGATGGGCCGGGTCGATCGCCAGCGGCGTCAGCACCGGGAAGACGTAATTGAGGAAATAGTCCTCCAGCCAGATCCGGTCCTGCGAACCGATATCGGCCGGGCCGAGCAGGTGGATGCGGTTCTCGTGCAGCTCATGGCGCAGTTCGACCCAGCGCGCCTGCTGGTCGTCGGTCAGGGCCGAAACCGCATTGCCGATCTCGACGAGCTGCTCGGCCGGGGTGAGCCCGTCCTGGCTGGGGGTGACGACGCCGGCCTTGAGCTGCTCGCGCAGGCCCGAGACGCGGACCATGAAGAACTCGTCGAGGTTGTTGGCCGAGATCGAGAGGAAGCGCAGCTGCTCCAGCAGCGGATGGCTGCGGTTCGACGCCTCCTCCATGACCCGGCGGTTGAACTGCAGCCAGGAGAGCTCGCGATTCATGAAGCGCGCCGGCTGCCGGCGCAGCGGCAATGCGTCCGAATCCCCCGTCGCCCTATCCGGCATGTCGGGCATGTCGGCCGCGATCTCCGTGGTCATGCGCTTGGTCCGTACCCTTACCCTGGTCGTCGTCCTGCTCGTGCGTCTCATGGGGCGTTGTGAAGCCATCCTACCGTGACGGTTCGATGACAGGCGACATGAATCGCTGTCGGAAAAGGTTAGCAGGCATCGGCCGCCGGCCATAGATAGGAGGCTTCACGGGGCGCCTGGCAGCCCCCGCGATCGTCAGCACGCCGCTCAGCCCGGCTCCTGCGGGAACAGCTCGGCCAGCACCTCCTGCACCAGCGGGCGCGTCACGCGCCGGCCGCGCTCCAGCGCCACCCGGTCGAGCCGGTCCACGACCTGCCGCGCGGCGGCGAAGGAGCGCTCCATCCTGAGCGCCAGCGTATCGATGACCGCGGTGTCGACCACGAGCTGGCGATCGATGAAGAGCTTGACCAGCACGGCGCGGAGCAAACCGTCATCCGGCGGTTCGATGGTGGCGCTCGGTGCCAGCCGCAGGCGCGAGAGCAGGTCCGGCACGCGCAGGCCCCAGAGATCGGGCGGCGTGCGCGCCGTCAGCAGCAGATGGCCGCCGCGCGCCTTGATCGCGTTCATCAGATGGAACAGCGCCGGCTCGTCGAAGGGGGCGGCATCGCAATCCTCGATCACGAGCGCGCCGCCCGAGACCAGATGCGGCACCTTCTCGTCAGCCAGATCACGCGCGGGAATTGTCCAGGCATGGGCCATGCGGGCCCAGATCGCGGCGAGATGGGTCTTGCCCGCGCCTTCCGGTCCCGTCAGGCGCAGCCAGGCATCCGGCCAGCGCGGCCAGCTTTCGACCAGCCCGTAGGCCGCCTCGTTCGAGGGGCCGACGAGGAAATCCTCGATGCCGTGGCGGCTGTCGACCGGCAGGTCGAAGGCGAGCTGRCGCGGGCGCGAAGGCGCGTCGGACATGGGCGGCTCAGCGCTCGATCTCGATCGTCACATCGGCCTTCGCCGGGTTCGGATGAATGCCGCGATAGAGATTGCTGGCGAGATACTGCCGGAGGGCGAAGCGGCAGAGCACGCCGATCACCGCCGCCAGCGGCACCGCCAGCAGCAGGCCGACGAAGCCGAAGAGCGAACCGAAGGCGAGCAGCGCGAACATCAGCCAGACCGGATGGACGCCGATCGAATCGCCGACGAATTTCGGCTGGAAGATGTTGCCCTCGAGGAACTGCCCGACCAGGAAGACGCCGAGCGTCGCCAGCGGCCAGGTCCAGTCCGGCCAGAACTGCACCGTCGCGACGCCGACCGAGAGCACGAGCCCGGTCAGCGAGCCGACATAGGGAATGAAGGAGAGGAAACCCGAGATGATGCCGATCAACGCGCCGAAATTGACGCCGACCACGCTCAGCCCGATGGCGTAGAAAGCGCCCAGCAGCAGGCAGACCAGCGCCTGCCCGCGCAAGAATCCGGCGATGGCGGTGTCCATCTCGCGGACCAGCCCGCGGATGGTCTTGCGATGGTCGCGCGGCAGCCAGCTATCGACGGTCGCGACCATGCGATCCCAGTCGACCAGCAGATAGAAGGCGATGACCGGCGTCAGCACCAGCAGGGAAAACACGCCGACGATGGCGGTGCCGCCGCTCCAGAGCGATTGCAGCAGGCCGCCGACCCATTTCGTCGCCTGGCCGACGAGGTCGCCCAGCGAGCTTTGCGCCTGCTTGGCAAGATCGCCGCCGCCGAAGCGCTCGAGCCAGGGTGCGCCCTTTTCGAGCACGAGCGACTGCAGTTTCGCCGCATCCCCGGGCAGCCGTGCCACCAACCCGGCGAGCTGCTGGCCGAGCAGCGGCGCGAGCAGAATCAGCACCAGCGCGAAGATCAGGATGAAGACGACGAGGATGACGATGGTCGCGGCAAGACGGCTCATCCCGAGGCGCTCCAGCCGGTCGGCCAGCGGATCGAGCAGATAGGCAAGCGCCAGCGCCGCGATGAAGGGCAGCAGGATGTCCCTGAGCAGCACCAGGAACAGCACGAAGACGAAGAGGGAACCCAGCCAAAAGCCGATCTGGCGCTGTAAGGTCATCCATCAGCCTCTTCGCGTCTTCGGCAGGAAGACGAGCAACTCTATACGTGGTCCGGCGGTTCCCGGCCAGCGCGGGCGGTCTCGGCCGATCCCGCCATATGCCGCAGCCAGAAGGCGAGATAGGCCGCCATCGAGGCCAGCGTCAACAAGGCGACAACCAGCTCGCCGACCGTGCCGGCGGGACCGGGATCGATGCCGAAGGCGCGCGAGCCGAGCGCCAGCGCGGCAAAGGCGATCTGCGCGGCGGTGTTGAGCTTGCTGACGATAAAGGGGGCGATCGTGACCGGCCGGTCGAGCAGCCAGGAGAGCAGCACCGCGGCCACGATCATGATGTCGCGCGCCACAACCAGGACGACGAGCCAGAACGGAATCGCGCCGACCASCGCRAGCGTGATGTAGATCGAGACGATCAGCGCCTTGTCGGCGATGGGATCGAGATAGGCGCCGAGCTCGCTCGCCATGCCGCAGCGCTTGGCGAGGAAGCCGTCGACGGCATCGGATACGCCGGCGACGACGAAGATGACGAAAGCGGCGTCCCAGCGCGCATTGACGATCATCACGATGACGAGCGGCACCAGGAAGAGCCGGCCGAGCGTGATCAGATTCGGGATCGTCATGTG
>NZ_JBFRDQ010000297.1:0-3563 GCF_052113865.1 Allobosea sp. TAB14
ATGCTGGAGCGGGCGATCCCGAAATCGATGATCTTGGCGCGCGAAGGATCGCCGCCCGGCAGGATCAGGGGGTTCTTGAGCGAGCCGACGCCGAAGGAATAGCCGACCTGCCGGCCGCCGGCACTCAGGTTGAAGCCGACATTGTCGCCCTGTTTCAGCACGGAGCCGGCATCGAGCAGACGGAAGAAGGACCAGGTGCCGTCCTTCTCGAAGAGCTTGGCCTCGCCCTGGGCAGCGTTGCCGCTCTGTGAGCCCGAAGAGAAGAAGCCGCCGCCGAACATGCCGCCCGAGGCGTTGCCACTTGCCCCGCCGAGCGTCAGCGTCACCGCCGTCTTGCCGACGCCGCCGCCCGGCCACATCACCGGGGCCGGCGTGTTGACGCCCTGCTGGCTGGTCACGGTGAAGCCGTTGATTTCCAGCTTGGCGCTCGAAGCGTCCGCCGAGAGCGCGGTCGGCGTCACCACCATCTGGAAGGAGGGCAGGTTGCCGCCGGTCGGGAAGAAGGCCTCCTTGATCTCGCTGGCGCGCTGGAATTCGCGCAGCGTCGTCGGCGAGAGGGCGCGCGCGACGCGGCTGTCGACGCGCCAGCTCCATTGCGGCTTCGAGGTGTCGACGAAGGGCTCCAGCCGCTCCTTGTAGAACTTGTCCATGATCTGGCCGGGCGCGAAGAGCCGGGCGAAATCGGCGAGCGGCACGTCGCGGGCGCTCGCCTTGGTGAAGGGATAGCGGTTGGTGACGATCTCGTTGCAGACGCCGGTGACCTGCTCCGCCAGCGCCTGCCTGAGCAGGGCGACGGTGGCGCCGGTGGCATCGCCCTCGAAATCGTTGACCGCCTGCACGATCATGCCGTCGAAGGGGGCGGGATAGCGCGAGGAATTGGCGCGCAAGGTTGCGATCAGCGGCACGAGCGCCGCATTCGCCGCCGCCGACTGGGACGGATTGGTCGCGGCGATGGCGAGGTTCTGGCTGATCTCCGAGAAGGTCTGGAGGAGCTGATCGACCGGCCGGCGGCCGAGATCGCCGTCGACGAGGACGTGGTAGGGCTTGAACTGGGCCTCGATATCGGCGCCGAGCGAGACGTCGTTGCTGCCGGCGAGCACGCGGTCGACGCCGGCCGAGGCCATCGGCAGGTTGGCGCCGAGACGGCCGAGCGCCTGGCTGGCGCGTTCGTCCAGCGTCTGCGCCGCGTTCTTCGCGGCGGTCTGCGCGACGGCCTTCTTCGCGTTGGGGCGCTCCTTGGTGAGCTGCGTCTCGTCGCGCAGGGATTCCAGCACCTGCTTGAAGGGCGATGTCGCCGCCGAGATGGCGCTGAGTGCGACATAGCGCGGCTTGTCGGCGTTGAGCGGCCGGAGCTTCAACCGCCGCAGCGTCCTCTGCCAGGTCGCGACATAGTCGCGGCTGTAGAGCTTCATCAGGTCCTGGAACAGCGTCGCGTATTGCGCGGTGATCGCCTGCTGGTCGACGTTTTCGCCCAGCACCCAGCGTTCCTTCTCGATGCGGTCGCCGATATCGCCGAGCCGGCCGATGAAGGCGCTCTGGAAGCCGTCATAGGTGTAGAAATACGGCACGCGGACCTGGTCGAGATCCTCGCCGCCGACGCCTTCGAAGACCAGCCGGACATCGGAACCGCCGCGCTGCGAGACGACCCAGTCCTTGGCGCTGTCGCTGCGGGACTGGGTGCGCAGCAATTCATAGGCGCGCTCGGCGATGCTGAGGCGGCGCAGCGTCCGCTGGCTCTGCTCGATCAGCGACTGGTTGAGCTTCACCATCGGCTCGCCCGTGCCCTCGTCGAGGTCGAGCATGGCGGTCAGGTGCTCCTCCAGCGCCTCGCGGCCCTTGGCGTTGGCCGGGCCGGGGAAGAGGTTCTCGGCCCAGTCGAGCCGCATCCAGGAGGTCACGAGGTCGCGGTCCAGCTTCGCCTGGCCGCCGATCATCATGTAGACCTTGAGCGCCTCGTAGACGAAGCCGGGATTGTTGGCCTGCTGCTCGAGTTGCTCCTCCAGGCGGAAGATGATGCGGGGCCGCAACATCCGCTCCAGACCTTGCTGATAGGTGATCTCGCTCGCGTTCTGCAGGCGCTCGCGCTGGCTGAGCCCGAAGGTGGCCAGCGTCGGTGTCGGCTCGCCTTGCGTGGCGTAGCCCGCCGGCATGTTCCGGAGCTTGTGCAGCAGCGGCAGGACGCGGCTGAAATTGCGGTCGGAGATCGTGGTCTCCTGCAGCACCGGGGCTGCGGCGCTGCGATAGTCGGAAAGGCCGTAATTGGTCGCGGTGATCAGGTCGCTGTTGCGCGAAAAACTCGTCCACCACAGGCCGAGCGCGGCGAGCGACAGCAGCGCGACGGTCGCAAAACCGACGATGCGCAGCGCCGTGCTGCGGCGGGCGGCGCCGAGATCGGTCGAGACCCAGCCGGATTCGCCGATCACCACCTTCTGGATCAATTCGGTGAGGAAATAGCTCTTGCCCTTGCCGGAGAAGGAGGCCGCGCCGGCATGGTCCGAGCCGAAATTGCGCGAGAGCGCGCCGATCAGCTGGTCGATCGGGGTGCCCTCCTGCGTGCCCGAGGTGAAGTAGAAGCCGCGCAAGGTCGCRTTGGCGTGGTAGCGCGTCKGYTCGAAGACGCGGGTSAGGAARTCGACGATGGAGCGCTTCAGCGTCGCCATCTGGCTCGGGAAGCCGAAGATCTGGGCGCGCGCGGTCGGGTTGTGCTCGTCCTGCAAACGATCGGGCAGGCGCTCGTTCAGGCGCTCGATTAGCGCGTCATATTCCGGCGGCACGTCGCCGATCATGTTGCGGGTCTTGTCGGCGGTCTGGAAGGTGTGGCCCCAAACCATGCGCCGCTGCGGCTCGGTCAATTGGCCGAAGAACTCGTTGAAGCCGGCGATCAGGTCGGCCTTGGTGAAGATCGCATAGACCGGGAAATCGACCTTCAGGCGTTCGTGCAGTTCGAGCAGGCGGGCGCGGATCGCGTCGGCATGGGCTGCGATCTCCTCAGGCGAAGAGGTCAACAGGTCCTCGACGCTGATCGCGACGAGCACGCCGTTGATCGGCTGGCGCGGGCGGTTGGTCTTGAGCAGGTCGAGGAAGGCAAACCAGCTCGATTTCTCGGCCTTGGTGTCGGTGTCCTGCGTGGTGTAGCGGCCGGCGGTGTCGATCAGCACCGCATCCTCGGCGAACCACCAGTCGCAATAGCGCGTGCCGCCGGAGCCGGCGACGGCAGCCGGCGTCGCGCCGCGCGCCAGCGGGAATTTCAGGCCGGAATTGACCAGAGCCGTCGTCTTGCCGGCGCCGGGCGGGCCGATGATGACGTACCAGGGCAGGTCGTAAAGATAGTCGCCGCCCTTGCCGCGCGTGCTCTTGAGCGTCGCCAGTGCATCCTTCATCGCGCTGGAGAGGGCGGCGCCGTCGCCGGTCGTTTCTTCCTTTTCCAGCGCCTCGGTCAGCGCGGCCGTCGCCTTGCGGCGGCGGATGATGATGACGGCGATCCAGGCGAGCGCGCCGACGAGGAGAAGCACGGCGACGGGCATCCGGACCCAGAAGGATTCGAATGGGCGCACCTCGCCGAA
>NZ_JBFRDQ010000298.1:0-3455 GCF_052113865.1 Allobosea sp. TAB14
CCACAGGCGCGTCTTCGACACCATCGTCGGGCGCGATCCCGACCGCGCCGAGGTGACCCTGCGCCGCCATTTCGCGATCGGCGACGAATACCGCCGCCGCGCGGTGACCGGCGAGGGCGACAGGTCGGAGACGCGGAGCGCCTAGCGAAACCAAGGCGCCGATTTCATCAAAACAATGCCGAAAGAGCAGGTTATGGGACGGAACGAAACGGGCAGCGTCGGCTTCATCGGCCTCGGCACGATGGGGCGCGAGATGGTGCGCAATCTCATCAAGGCGGGGCATCGGGTCACCGTCTACGACGTCCTCGACGAGGCGGTAGCCGTGCTGGCGGCCGAGGGCGCGAAGCCGGCTGCGAGCCCGGCCGAGGCTGCGGCGGATGCCGATATCGCCATCACCATGCTGCCGGATACGCCACAGGTCGAGGATGTCGTCTATGGCGAGGACGGCCTGCTGGCCTCGCGGCTGCGCGGGCGCCTGATCGTCGACATGAGCACGATCTCGCCTGTCGCCGTCCGCCGGATGCATGCCGATCTCAAGGCGGCGGGCACCGATTTCGTCGACGCGCCGGTCTCCGGCGGCCCGATCGGTGCCAAGAACGCGACGCTGACGATCATGGCCGGCGGCGAGGCGGCGGCCTTCGCCAGGGCCGAACCGTTCTTCCGGGGCATGGGCACGACCATCACCCATGTCGGCGCGCCGGGCGCCGGCCAGGCGGTCAAGCTCTGCAACCAGCTGATCTGCGGCATCAATATCCAGGCGGTCTGCGAGGCGATCGCGCTCGGCCGCGCCTGCGGCGTCGATCTGGAGCAGATGCGCTCCGTGCTGCTCGGCGGCTCGGCGGCCTCCTGGATGCTCGACAAGCTCGGCCCCGCGATGATCGCGGGCGATGCCGGGGCGGGTTTCCGCATCGACCTGATGCTGAAGGATTTGCGCCTCGTGCAGGAACAGGCGCAGGCGCTTTCGGTACCACTGCCGGGGACCGCCCTCGTCACCAGCCAGTATATCGAGGCGCGCGCCCATGGCGAGGGCGGCAACGGCAACCAGGCGCTGTTTCGCGTCTATGACCGCATGACGAACCGGGCCTGACGGCGGCGATGGGGCTCCATCTCGACTTCTCCGTCGTGCTCGAACGCTGGCCGCTCTTCCTCGACGGCGCGGCGATGACGCTGAAGCTCGCCTTCATCGCGATCCTGACCGGCGGCGCGATCGGCACCTTCTGTGCCATCGGCCGCGGCAGCAGCAACCGCTTCATCGCCGGGCTCTGCGCCGCTTATGTCGAGACGATTCGCAACACGCCGCTGCTCGTCCAGATCTTCCTGGTCTATTTCGGGCTGGCCAGCATCGGCTTCAAATTCTCGGCCTTTTCCGTCGCGGCTGCCGCGCTCGCCATCAATGTCGGCGCCTATACCGCCGAGATCATGCGGGCGGGCTTCGAGGCGATCCCTCCCGGCCAGATCGAGGCGGCGGAGGGGCTCGCCCTCTCGCGCGTCCAGATCTACTGGCACGTCATCCTGCTGCCGGCGATCGAGAAGGTCTATCCGKCRCTGACCAGCCAGTTCGTGCTGCTGATGCTGGCSTCSTCSGTSACCTCGCAGATYTCGGCGGAAGAGCTGACSGCCGTCGCCAACTACRTCCARTCYGACACCTAYCGCGCCTTCGAGACCTATATCCTCGTCGCGCTCGCCTATATCGCGCTCTCGCTCGTGCTGCGTGCCGCCTTCTGGGCGCTGGGGCAGGTTCTCTTCCCGCGCCGCCGGCGCCTCGGCACGCCGCTTTAGGGGAGCGATCACCATGGGCGGCTCCCTCAATGCGAACCATCTCCTCTTCCTCGGCCAGGGCGCGCTCTGGACGATCGGGCTGTCGATGATCGCGCTGATCGGCGGCGGGGTCGTCGGCTTCCTGATCGCGCTCGCCCGGGTCTCGCCGAGCAAGGCCGTGCGGCTCGTCAGCGGCGCGTATGTGCAGCTTGTCCAGGGTACGCCGCTGCTTGTGATCATGTTCCTCGGCTATTTCGGACTTTCGGCACTCGGCTTCAGGATCACGCCGCTCTGGGCGGCCGGGGCCTCGCTGACGATCTATGTCGGCGCCTATTTCGGCGAGATCTGGCGCGGCTGCATCCAGGCCGTGCCGCGCCCGCAATGGGAGGCGGCGGAAGGGCTCGCGCTCAGCCGCACCCAGCGCATGCTCAAGGTCATCCTGCCCCAGGCCATGCGGATCGCCACGCCGCCGACCGTCGGCTTCATGGTGCAGATCATCAAGAACACCTCGCTGGCCTCGGTCGTCGGCTTCGTCGAGCTCGCCCGTTCCGGCCAGATCATCAACAACTCGCTGTTCGAGCCCTTCCTGATCTACGCGATCATCGCCCTGATCTATTTCGCGCTCTGCTTCCCGATCTCGCTCCTCAGCCGGCGTCTCGAACGCCGCATGGGCGTCGGCCGCGCGAAGCTGATGCCGGCCTGACGAGATTTGAAAGCCATGAGCCAGGAACGCCCCCAGGAACACCTCATCGTCGAACGCCCCATCGTGGTGCTCGACAAGGTCCATAAGAGCTTCGGCACGCTCAAGGTGCTGGACGGAGTCAGCTTCACCGTCGAACGCGGCGAGGTGCTGGTGCTGATCGGCCGCTCCGGCTCCGGCAAGAGCACGGCACTGCGCTGCATCGACCGCTTCGAGAAGATCGATTCCGGCGAGATCCGCGTCTGCGACCACCGCGTCGACGCCGCCGATATCGATCTCAGGGCGCTCAGGCAGGATGTCGGCATCGTCTTCCAGAGCTACAACCTGTTCCCGCATCTCACCATCGAGCAGAACATCACGCTGGCGCCGGTCTCGGTGAAGCGGATGAGGAAGGCCGAAGCACGCGAGCTCGCCAAGGCGATGCTGGCCAGGGTCGGCCTCTCCGAGAAGCTCGACGCCTATCCCGAGCAGCTCTCCGGCGGCCAGCAGCAGCGCGCGGCGATCGCCCGTTCGCTCGCGATGCAGCCCAAGGTGATGCTGTTCGACGAAGTCACCTCCGCGCTCGATCCGGAGCTGACCGGCGAGGTGCTCAAGGTCATCGAACAGCTCGCCGCGGACGGCATGACCATGGTGATGGTCACCCATGAGATGGGGTTCGCGCGAGGCATCGCCGACCAGGCGGTGTTCATGCATGCGGGCAGGGTCCACGAGGCCGGAAGTGCCTCGATCTTGTCGGCTCCGGCCACGCCGGAACTCGCCCAGTTCGTCGGAACCGGGCTCTAACGACCAAAAAGAAGGGAAGGAACCAAGGATGAAACGCTCTCTCACGCTTGCCCTGCTGGCGGCGACGGCCCTGGCCTGCGCCGGCCAGGCCGCCCGCGCCGACCTGCTCGACGACATCATGAAGGCSRRGAAGATCCGCATCGCGACSGATCTSGCGATCCCKCCSTCRGGCATGATSGACGGMRCSATGAAGCCGACCGGCTCGGATGTCGAG
>NZ_JBFRDQ010000299.1:0-3343 GCF_052113865.1 Allobosea sp. TAB14
ATGCGGGCCCGGTGGGCGGTTTCGGCGGCGACTATGGCGGCAGCGGCGGCGTGCAGTTCGCGGCGCTCGGTGCCGACGACACGGCGGTGCTCGACCGCAACCCCGACGATCCCTCGACCTGGGGCAAGGTCGGCCGCAACGAGGCCTGCCCCTGCGGTTCCGGCAAGAAATACAAGCACTGCCACGGCCAGTACGTCTGAAGCAGAACGCTTCCGGCTTCGCTTTCGTCATGCCCGGCTCCGGCCGGGCATTGTCGTTTTGGCTCGGCGCATGGGCGGCTCGCAGCTGCGCCTGCGCCTGATGGACGCACGGATTCGTGAGGTCATGTTTACGCCTCGGTAAGGCTCTTCTTTCCAAGTTGCGCGCTGCGAAAGGAGATGAACGGATGATCAAGACAACGCTTTCGGCAATCTGCCTGGCTTTGCTGACGAGCACGGGTGCTGAAGCGGCTTCCGCCAAATCGCTCGGACAGTTCAACGCCTGGAGTGCGGCAGCCTACGACAAGGACAATTCGACCCGTTGCTTCATCATGAGCAGCCCCACGGCCGAGAATCCGTCGGGCTTGCGTCATGGCGAGGTCTTCTTCTTTGTCCAGACGGGAAATAACGGCACCAATACGGAATCGAGTTTCCAGACGGGCTACAGCTTCGCCACGAACTCGACCGTCACCGTCACCATCGGCGACGAGGAGTTCCGCATGCTGACCGAGGGCAACAACGCCTGGCTCGAGAAGGTCGAGCGTGAGCCCGCCCTTCTCGCGGCGATGCGCGCGGGCAGCGACATGGTGCTCGAAGCCCGCTCGGCCCGCGGCAACGCCACGAGCTACACCTTCTCGCTCGCCGGTGTCACCGCCGCCTCACGCCTGCTCCAGCGCTGCGACACGGCGGCGGCACAGAGCTAGGACATCGGTGGCGTTCGCGGCTCCGATGCAAGGCGCGGGGAACCCCTCTCCCGGATGGGAGAGGGGCAGGGGTGAGGGACCGCCGCTTCTCGCCAAGGCAGGACGCGGCCGCCGCGCCTTCTGCGGAAAGCACTCACCCTCATCCGGCGCTCCGCGCCACCTTCTCCCATCCGGGAGAAGGAAGGGGCCGTCGCACTTCCCCTGCAAACTTATCCCCGCCCCACACACCGCGCCTATCCTCGGCCCACCTCGTCCCCGAGGGGCAGCCATCCGGAGGTGTGCCGTTGGTGGGGATGGGAGCGGCGCCTGCGGGTGGAGTCACGATCCACTCCCGGGAGGCTTCGGGGCACCGCCCTGGGGACACTACGATCCCTGTGCGAGGAGCTCGCTGGGAACGGCCGATGGCATCACGCCTTCGTCCCATGCCCGAGTAGACGCGACAAGGCGATGAGCCGCACTGGCGTCGAAAGGGCTCGCGGCGAAGGATGGCCGCAGGCCCGATAAGCGCGGCCCGGAGACTGAAGAACGCCGGAAGCGGAGCGCCACGGGGCGTGCGGAAGGTGGCTCAATCCTTCCGCGCCGCATCCTGGCTCAATGGAAGCGGCCTTATATCCACCGCGCCTCGCGGCGCTCCGCTGCCCCTCACCACCACCGAACGCGGCGACGCGGGCGGGCGAAGACCTTTGCGCCCCATGCTTGCATCTACCCGCCACAACCGCCAGTTTGGGCCGCTGCCGACAAAAACGGGCAGGCCTAACGCGGCGGGGGAAACGGAATGGATCTGTCGGGCTTCAATATTGCGGTCATCGTCGTGGTGGCGCTGGTGATCCTGACGATCGCGCGCGGCGTCCGCACCGTTCCACAGGGCTTCAACTACACCGTCGAGCGCTTCGGCCGCTATTCGCGCACGCTGAGCGCCGGCCTCGGGCTGATCGTSCCCTATATCGATCGCATCGGCCACAAGGTGAATGTCATGGAGCAGGTGCTCGACATTCCSWSSCAGGAGGCGATCACCAAGGACAATGCCGGCGTSCGSATCGACGCYGCCGCCTTCTAYCAGGTGCTCGACGCMGCCAAGGCCTGCTACGAGGTGTCCTCGCTCAACGATGCGCTGATGGTCCTGACCATGACCAATATCCGCACCGTCGTCGGCTCGATGGACCTCGACCAGTTGCTCTCCCATCGCGACGAGATCAACGAGCGGCTGCTGCGCGTCATGGACGCCGCCGCCTCGCCCTGGGGCGTCAAGGTCACGCGCATCGAGATCCGCGACATCCTGCCGCCGGCCGACATCGCCGGCGCGATGAACCGGCAGATGAAGGCCGAGCGCGAGAAGCGCGCCGCGATCCTGGAAGCGGAAGGCCTGCGCCAGGCCGAGATCCTCAAGGCCGAGGGCCAGAAGCAGTCGCAGATCCTCGCCGCCGAGGGCCGCAAGGAATCGGCGCTGCGCGACGCCGAGGCGCGCGAGCGGCTGGCGCAGGCGGAAGCAGCGGCGACCGCCATGGTCTCGGAGGCGATCGGCAAGGGCGACATCCAGGCCGCCAACTTCCTGATCGCCGAGCGCTATACCGATGCGCTGAAGGCCATCGCGACCGGCCCCAACAGCAAGGTGGTGATCGTGCCGATCGAGGCGGCCTCGCTCGCCGGCACGGTCGGCGGCATCGCCCAGCTCACCAAGGCCGTCTTCGGCGAGGACGCCGTCGCGGCGCGGCGCAATTCGGGCTCGGTTCCGCCGGCCGGGCGCGCGAATAGCTGAGGTCGCCATGCCTGACTGGCTCCTCACCCATAATGGCTGGCTCTGGGCCATTCTCGGCCTCGTCCTCATCGGCGGCGAGATCCTGGCGCCGGGCGTCTTCCTGATCTGGCTCGGCCTCGCCGCGCTCGTCACCGGCGCGGTCGTCGGCATCTTCGGCCTCGGCTGGCAGGCGGCCTCGATCGTCTTCGCGATCCTCGCCATCGCCAGCGTCGCCGCCGGGCGGCTATTGACCCGCCGCCGCGGCGAGGAGCCCGATGCCGCGACCGGGCTCAACGACCGCGGCCGCCAGCTCATCGGCAAGGTCTTCCGGCTGGAAGCAACGATGACCGGCGGCGAAGGGCGCGTCCGCGTCGGCGATTCCTCCTGGCGGATCATCGGCCCCGAGCTGCTGGCGGGCACGGAGGTCAAGGTCGTACGCGTCGAAGGCTCGACGCTGGTGATCGAGAAGGCATGAGGTTTTTGCATCGCTTGCGGCGTTTCGCGCGTCAGCGTTGCATCTAGGTATCGGCAAGCGGTGCGACGCTGCAGCTCCGCCGTTTTCACCTCACCCGCAGGGCGCGGCGATTTTGCGCGACTGCCGTGTCGTTCTTCGTAGCAAGCCGGAAGGCTTGCGTCCTCGAACTTCGTGCATTCGCGCAAAATCGCCTGCGTCAAATCAATCCCATGGCTCATAACAGCCTCTAAGG
>NZ_JBFRDQ010000300.1:0-3286 GCF_052113865.1 Allobosea sp. TAB14
ACCTTTTTGGAGCTCCCCGGACGGGCGACCGGCTCAATCCAGCCGCTCGAGCCCCGCCGCGAATTGCCGCCAGCGCCGGGCATAGGCCTGCGCCGAGGCGGTGATCCCGGCCGCGGCCTTGTCGTCGAGCGTCCGGACGGCCCGGGCCGGCGCGCCGACGATCAGCGAATTGTCGGGAAATTCCTTGCCCTCCGTCACCAGCGCATTGGCCCCGACAAGGCTGTTGCGGCCGATCTTCGCGCCGTTCAGCACGGTCGCGCCCATGCCGACCAGGCTATTCTCGCCGATGGTRCAGCCATGCAGGATCGCACGGTGGCCGATGGTGCAGCGGGGACCGACGGTAAGCGGAAAGCCCATATCGGTATGGAAGACGCAGCCCTCCTGGACATTGCTGTCCTCGCCGATCTCGATCCACTCATTGTCGCCGCGCAGAACCGCCCCGAACCAGATCCCGACCCCGGCGGCGAGCCTCACGCGCCCGATCACATGGGCATCGGGAGCCAGCCACCATTGTCCCTGCGGAGGCGTCTCCGGCTTGGTTCCATCGAGCGAATAGAGCGGCATCGGATTCTCCCGGAGGATGCGTCGATGCCGAGCTTTGAGGGCGCCGGCGGGCTGGCGTCAAGCCACGAGGACGTGCAGCAGGTCGAGGACGACGCGGCCCGACGCCATGCTCCAGACGGCCGCGATCATGCTGGCGAGCATCACGAACAGGAAGGGCCGCCCCTCGATCCGGCGGCCGCGAACCGTGTTGCGCAGGATCAGGAACGGCGCGCTGAAGATGACCACCGGCACGCTGGCGACCGCTGCGAGACCGCCGGCCTGCAGCAGCTTGAAATCCGCGCGCTGCGCCGTGAACAGCTCGAAAGCGCTTGCGAGAAGGCCGGCGAAGGCAAAACCGAGGATCAGCGACTGCAACGCCTCGAGCGTGGCGGGTTCGATCGTCATGGCGCGCAGCTTCCCCTCGGAGCAATGCGCGGGACACTGGCTTATGGTTTACGAACTGTGAAGAAAAGCCTTACCGGATAGTAAACCGGCATGGTTAATGTGGCCGTACCGAGCGGTACTACGCCCTGCTTCCCCTCCCCGGAACCGGAGCCGGAAGCGGCGCCGACCGCAGTGCCTTCCGCGGCACAGTCAGCCGCCGAATGCCGGGCATGCGACCTTCCCCGTTGACCGCCCTGCGGGAAGAATGCCGTAAGACGCGCTGGCAGCCACGCGATTCTCCCGATGTCAGGCATCACCCTGCTCCTGGCTCAGGCGCTCATCTATTTCGGCGTCATGGCCTTCCTGTTCCGTCTGCGGCATGTCATGGGCCTCGGCGCGTTTCTCTGCGCGCTCGGCGTGATGCATTTCCTTGAGACCTATCTGGCGGCGGTCTTCTTCATCCAGTTGCCGTTCGGACTGCTTTCGCCGGGCTCGACGGTGCTGTTTTCCGGCAAGCTCGCCATCATCCTGCTGTTCTACATCCGCGAGGACGCCGAAACCGTCCGCCAGCCGATCTACGGGCTGCTGGTCGGCAATTTCCTGATGGTGGCGCTGGTGCTGACACTGCGCCTCTACGGCTCGCCGGTCGCGCTGCCCGGCTACAATCCCGACCTCGTGCTGATCGACCAGATGGGCGCGCTGATGATCTGGGGCACGACGCTGCTCTTCATCGATTCGATCGCGCTGATCCTGCTTTACGAGAAGCTGCACCGCCTGATGCCGCGCTCGACCGTGCTGCGGTCCTGCCTGACCCTGGCGGTGATCCTGACCTTCGACCAGATCTGCTTCTTCACCGGCCTCCACGCGGTCACCGGCACGCCCTGGGACGCTCTTTTCGGCGGCTGGGTCGCCAAGATGGGCGCAGCCGTGGTCTATAGCGCGCTGATGGGCCTCTACCTCCTGCTGTTCGAGCGCAGCACCCAGGAGCTCGCGCCGCAGCCCCTCGCCGACATCTTCTACAAGCTGACCTATCGGCACAAATACGAGGATCTGCTCGGCAAGAGCGGGCATGATGCGCTGACCGGCGCGCTCACCCGCGAGCGTTTCGACACCGTCGCCCCCGCTTTGGCGACGCGCGCTGCCGCCACGCGAAAGCCGCTCAGCCTCGCGATCCTCGACGTCGACCACTTCAAGAGCATCAACGATCGGTACGGCCACGTCACCGGCGATGAGGTGCTGCGCCGCGTTGTGGAATGCCTGCGCTCGGAAATCCGCAGCGAGGACCGGATCTTTCGCTATGGCGGCGAGGAATTCGTCATTCTCTGCGAGAACATGCCGCACAACGCGGCCCTCGCCTATGCAGAGCGGATGCGGGTCGCGGTCCATGGCACGCTTTCCCGGGAATTCGCCGCCGCTCCGACGGTGAGCATCGGCGTCGCAACCTTTCCGGACGACGCCGCGAGCGTTCGCGACCTTCTGATCCATGCCGACGCCCATCTCTACGAGGCCAAGCGGCTCGGCCGCGACCGCGTCGTCGGCAATGCCGGCGAGTTCCGGAAAGTGCCGGCCGGCTGAACGGCTTATGGTTTACGCGCCGTTAAGGCGGCAATGATTCAGTAAGACGCAACCCGTTCCGAGAACACCGGACATGACTGCGTCGCTTCCCCACCACCTGCCCGGACATCAGGGCGCCGCCCTGGCTTCGATGGTTCGCATGCGCCTGCAGCGGCCGGCCCGGCCTTTGCCGCGCGCCGACGGCGCCATGCTGAAGGCGGCCTTCGCGATCCTGCTGGCCGGAGCGCTCGCGACCGCCGCCGCGCTCTACTGGACACATCGGCGCGAAGAGCCCTCAGCGGAGCTGCAACCGGCCCGCGTCGGCGATGTGGCGCTGATGATCCCGCGGAACCTGACCGGCGTCGACGATGACGAACGCGACAGGAGCCGGCTCGTCGGCATGGCCCGCCTGCGGCTGGACTGGCCGAGCCTCGGCCCGGCCGCGCCGCAGAGCCGCTACAAGCTGCTGATCACCCTGAGCCCGCCCGACAAGGTCAACGAGCCGGCGCGCCAGCTCGCCACCTATGCCCGCTTCCTGACGCCGACGGTCTGGTCGAATCCCGGCGGTCTGGTGGTGCGCGGCTTCCGCAAGGGCTCGCCCTTCGAGGGCGACGAGTTCTATGTCTCGGTTCCCGACGGCCGGGGCTTCGCCGCGCGCTGCCCGATCAATGTGGGCGGGCTTGTCGACGAGCCCTGCCGCGTCACCTTCCATCACCGCGGCATGGATGTGAACATCCGCTTCCCACGCGCCATCATCGCAGACTGGGCCGTGATGCTGGGCGGCGTACGCCGCACGCTGGACGGT
>NZ_JBFRDQ010000301.1:0-3247 GCF_052113865.1 Allobosea sp. TAB14
GTGCCCAGGATTAAGATGTTCACGCGCTATGGGTTCCAGAGCCTTGAGCATACGACCGTAGTCTTCCGCAGCCGATTTGAGCGATTTATGATGGTCCGGATGGCCCGGAGGCAAAATGGCAATCTTGGTCAGCGTCTCGAACTGCCGGTCGACCTCGTCCATAAAGCCCCTCTCAAAGAGCAGCCGCCCCCTTGAGCACGCGCTAATAATCGCCTCCAACTGGGCATCGATGCGCTTCGTGTATTTCTCGTATTGAGCCTCTGCCAGACGGCCGCCGTTTTCTCCCGCGTCGACGACCATGAGCTCCGCGGAGTTGCCTAGAGCCTCAACCGCTGCAAAAAAATCCTGATAAGCCGCCATTCGACGATCCCAGAATTTCTCGTTCCAACGTTCTATCGCGCCAGTCCGCCTGCTTCGTTCGGCGGTTAGAAACGTCGCAACCGTGGGAATTAAGGCGCCAATCACCGCAGCACCCGCAGCGATTAAGGCATTCCATGGAAAGTCCATCAGCGTATCCTGCCGGCCGAAATCACCAACTCGCGCACAGAATCAGGCCCTAACTATTGACGGGCGTGATGGCGCCGGATCGCACAGCTGTTCGGGCTTTCTCAGCATCCTCCAACCACTTTTCCCGTTGAGCCGCCTGGCGTGAATCGTTGGCAGACTTCTTCCTGAGCAACGCACTCGCGAGAGGAGCAAGCAGCCCATTTGGCGGCAGCTTGTAATGGGCCCGAAGCCGCTCCGCGATATCCCAGGCAGCAACGGCCAGATTAACTGCCTCGGTGTGGGTAACCCAGAAGTCGTTGCTCTCCCAGGAAGCGCGGTATGCATCGCTTTGAGCCGACGCTATCCGCGTCGGGAACCCGAGTATCTCGCTGCCTAAAGAGGAATCGCAGGACCGCCAGTCGATATCAGCAGGAAAATCCGCGAGGAGCGGCAGTTTGCCCGCTTCGGAGATGCCATGTACGTCGGCTGCCACATCCCGGTCGCGCAGGTGGGCATCGCACGCCGATACGAACGCCTCCATGATAACGGCCACCCGCATAGCGAGGTACGTCGAGTCCGCCCCTGTTTTCTTGTTCTCTGTGAACGTATCGATAGCCCATTTGAGACCCTGATTGACGAAGGCGGCAAAAACGCCACCGATTGCCGCCGGTAACAGAACCGTCCAAATCGATAGGCCTTGAGCCATGTGGAGTGTCCTTCAGCGAGCCGCCATGATGATCACTTCCCGCACCCGCTTGCTCTTGCCCGCCCCACCCGCCTGGTAACTCAGCTCGACMGTCTCGATCRAGGCCCAGSCGAACAGCTCGCGCACCTCGGGCACGTCGTTCAACGAGAGGATGAAGCGGCCTTGAAGGCGCTGTAAAGCCGCGCTGAGCAGCTCGAACTGATCTCGACCGAATAATCCACGGCCATAGAAGTGCTCGGTGCCCCAGTAAGGCGGGTCGAGGTAGAACAGCGTCCCCGGCCGGTCCCATCTGGTGATGAAGTCCTGCCAGGGAAGGCATTCGATCCAGACGCCGGCAAGGCGGTCGTGGACCGCCTCCAGAAGCGGCTGAAGCCGCGTGATGTCGAAGCGAGCGGGCGCCTTCGTATCGATCCCGAAGGACCGGCTGGCGACCTTCCCGCCGAAACTCAGTCGCTGAAGGTAGAGGAAACGGGCCGCGCGTTCGAGATCGGTCAGGGTCTCCGGATCCTGGGCGTTCAGCCGTTCGAACTCGGCCCGGCTGGCGAGCTGCCAGCGCAGCATGTCCAGGAAGGCCTGGTAGTGACGCTGCAAGACGCGGAAGAAGATGGCGACATCCCGCGAGGCATCGTTGATGACCTCGGCCTTGGGTTTCATCGGCCGGCGCAGGAACACCCCGCCCATGCCGATAAAAGCTTCGGCATAGGTCGTGTGCTCGATGGCGCTGATCCGCTCGACCAGCGTACGAGCGAGCTGCTTCTTGCCGCCGATATAGCCGGCGACGGGGGAGATGGGGCGGACCTCGTTCACGGGATCTTAGAACCTATTGGCGCCCGTTACGGCGCGGCCTCGCGGCCGCCGTGGCGGGCGATGTGATGGAAGTCTCGTCGGGCGGCTGCAATCTTGCCGGAAAGGGCCGCCGGAGCCGCGAGGCTCCCCTGTCACGTCACCTGTCGCGACGTCGCTGCTCGACCGTCCTCTGCGTCGCCATGGTCAGTCCTCTTCCTTCGAGGACGAGCCGTCCTCTTTCGCGGCGATGTTGACGGTGGTGGTGAAGCCGGAGCTCTCGAAGGCGTGCTCGACGGAATCGGCGCGCCAGGCACCGGCGATTTCCTTCCGGAAGCTTTCGCCGGCGATGACATCGGCCTCGGCCTGGGCTTCCGGCCGGCCATAGAGCTTGAAGTTGCCACTGCCGCTGCGCCGGGTGAGCCGCCGGGCCTCGGCCATGGCCGCTTTCTCGGCCTGTTCCTTGGTCGGATAGGGCGATCGCAGAACGGTCTCGGGGCCTTCGAGCCCGGTCTTGGCCTCGGCCAGCTCGCGCTTGCCGGTCTTCTGATCGATCCATGCGGCCTTGACCGAGCCGTATTCGACGCGGCCGTCCGGCGTGACCTCCCAGTCCGCGCAGTCCCATTTCTCGATTCTGATCACCGGCAGCGCGAGGCCGCTGACCGATTTCGCCGCGCCTTTCTGCGAGATCACGAGCTTATCGCCCATAGGCTTCACGACGGCGTCGAGCTCGTCGCCCAACGTGGTCAGAAAGTCGATCTCGCTGACATCGACGCGCGCCCGGAAATCGAACTTGAAGTTGGCGATGGCCGGATCGACGTGGGCCGTCATGCCATTGCGGCCGGCGATCGCGTCGGCGATTTCCTTCACCGACTTGTTGCTGAAACTTTCTCGGCCCTTGCCTTTCAGCTTGCGCTTCAGATCGGCAGCATTCGCCTGGATCGTGATGGTTTCGCCGCTCTCCGCATCGCCCTTGAAGGCGATGGGCTGCATTTCGAAGGTGCCCTTCGGAACGAGACCGGTTTCCTTGAAGCCGAGCTTGACGACGATCGTGGCCTTCGGCGGCGGCACGATGATCGCGTTGTCGGCGTCATCGAGGTCGAAGGTGATCTTGTCGGACTTCTGCCCGGCCTCGTCCGTCAGCGTCGCCTTGATCATCCGGGCATAGAAGCCGGCCGCGACCTCCCTGCCGTTGACTTCGATCGAGATCATCGGGGTGAAGCCGAGCGCATTGGGCTGGTTGAGCGCGAAAGCCATCGTCAGCTCCAGAGC
>NZ_JBFRDQ010000302.1:0-3243 GCF_052113865.1 Allobosea sp. TAB14
GCTCTGGCGGAAGCCAAGGCGCTCTCCGTCTCGCAGGAACGGACCGGCCGGATCGTGCTCGCCGCCGACCAGACCCTGAACTGCGAGGGCGTGGCCTTCCACAAGCCGGAGAACGCGGCAGCGGGAAGCAGCCAGATCGCATCTCTCGCAGGACGGAGGCATGAGCTGCATTCCGCCTTCGCGCTGGCGCGGGACGGGGAGGTCCTGGCGCGTGGCTGCGAAACTGCACGGCTGACGATGCGGCCGCTCGATTCCGCTTTCATCGCTCGCTATGTCGAAGCCGCCGGCCCGGCCATCCTCTCCAGCGTCGGCGGCTATCAGCTCGAAGGGCTCGGCGCGCAGCTCTTCGAGCGGATCGAGGGCGATCACTTCACCATCCTCGGCTTGCCGCTGCTGCCCGTCCTCTCGGCCCTGCGCGATCTCGGCCATCTCGCCCGCTAACTGGATTTCGCGATGTCTCCTCAGTGCTTCGTCATCGGCCACCCCATCGCGCATTCACGCTCGCCGCTGATCCATCGTGAATGGCTCAGGCAATACGGGATCGCCGGCTCCTATGAACGCATCGACGTGGCCCCGGTCGATCTGCCGGCCTTCGTCGCGAGGCTGCGAGACGGCGAGTTCGCCGGCGGCAATGTCACGGCACCGCTCAAGGAAGCGATGATGGCGCTGGTCGACGAGGTCAGCGAGGCTGGCCGGGTGGTTGGAGCCGTGAACACGCTCTGGCGCGATGGCGACCGGATCATCGCGGATAACACCGATGTGTCCGGCTTCCTCGCTCATCTCGACGCGACCGTCCCCGATTGGGAGAGCCGGGTGAACACGATCCTCGTTCTCGGTGCCGGCGGCGCTGCGCGTGGCGTCGCCTTCGGTCTCCAGTCGCGCGGGATCGGCCGCATCCTGATCGCCAACCGCAGCCGCGCCCGCGCCGACGAGCTCGCCGCAGCTTTCGGAGCGCCGCTGGAGGTGATCGATTGGGAGCGCCGGAGCGAGGCCGTCGGGCAGGTCGACCTCATCGTCAACACGACGCCGCTTGGCCTGCAGGGCAAGCCGCCGCTGGAGATGGACCTCTCGGCTCTGCGGCCGGGCACCATCGTCGACGACATCAACTACGTCCCGCTGAAGACGGCGCTGCTCGCCGAGGCGGAACGGCGCGGCGGTGTCATCGTCGACGGCCTCGGCATGTTGCTGCACCAGGCGACCCCGGGCTTCGCCCGCTGGTTCGGCGTCTCGCCGCAGGTGACGCCGGCACTGCGCGGCCTGATCGAAGCCGATATCCTGAAGGCCTGATTCGCGGGACGTGGACATGACCTTCGTGCTGGGGCTGACGGGCTCGATCGGAATGGGCAAATCGACGACCGCCGGGCTCTTCGTGAAGCAGGGCGTGCCCCTGCATGATGCCGATGCCGCCGTGCACCGCCTGCATCGCGGCCGGGCCGTGGCGCCGATCGCGGCAGCCTTTCCCGGCACGGTCGTCGATGGCGTGGTCGATCGCGCCAGGCTCGGGGCGGCGGTACTGGGCAAGCCCGAGGCGCTCAAGCGGCTCGAAGCGATCATCCATCCGCTCGTGCGCGAGGAGGAGGAGGCCTTCCTTGCACGGTGTCGTGCAGAGGGCGCCGGCCTCGCGGTCATCGATGTGCCGCTCCTGCTCGAGACGGGCGGCGAGGGGCGCTGCGATGCCGTGCTTGTCGTGACGGCTCCGGCCGAGGTTCAGCGCGAGCGCGTGCTGTCACGCTCCGGCATGACGGCGGAGAAGTTCGCCGCGATTCTGTCGCGCCAGATGCCGGATGCGGAGAAGCGTCGCCATGCCCATTTCCTTGTGGACACCTCGCGCGGTCTGATGGCGGCCGAACGGCAAGTCCGCTCTATCCTGACGGCATTGGCCGCGCGCCCCGGACGTAGGGGCGGCCCAGAGCTCCGGAACAAGGTCCCGACCGATGCGTGAGATCGTCCTGGACACCGAAACCACCGGCGTCGAGCCCCATAACGGCGACCGCATCGTCGAGATTGGCTGCGTCGAGCTGATCAACCACTGCCCGAGCGGGCGCAACTACCACGTCTACATCAATCCCGAACGCTCGATGCCGGTCGAGGCCTTCAACGTCCACGGGCTCTCGGAGCAGTTCCTCTCCGACAAGCAGGTCTTTGCCGAGATCGCCCAGGAGTTCGTGGACTTCATCGCCGATGCCCGGCTGGTGATCCATAACGCCGCCTTCGACGTCGGCTTCATCAACATGGAGTTCAAGCGCCTCGGTCTGCCGCCGATCGAGCCGGCCCGCGTGGTCGATTCGCTGTCGATGGCGCGCCGCAAGCATCCCGGCGCCTCCAACAGCCTCGACGCGCTCTGCTCGCGCTACGGCATCGACAACAGCCGCCGCACCAAGCACGGAGCGCTGCTCGATTCCGAGATTCTGGCCGAGGTCTATATYGAGCTGATCGGCGGCAAGCAGGCCTCGCTCGGCCTCGGCGTCGAGGCGGCGGCGGGGCGGCCTGGCCTCGCCGCGCCCGTGCTGGAGAAGCCGCAGCGCCAGCGCCCGCTGGCACCGCGCCTCGACGAGGCCGCCATCAAGGCGCATGAGGCCTTCATCCTCAGCTCGCTGAAGGCCCCGCTCTGGAAGGGCTATCTCGGCATCACCGACGAGGCGGCTCAGTAAGCCTTGGGCGTCATTCTCGGGCGGAGCGAAGCGCAGACCCGAGAATCTCGAGACGAGAAAGCTCCGAGACTCCGTCGGCAAGAGATGCTCGGGTCAAGCCCGAGCATGACGCCTGGCTACGAGATGGGAGCTTACGAAGCCCGCCGGCGCGACAGCATGTTGAGCGCCTCGACCAGCGCCGAGAAGGCCATCGCCGCGTAGACATAGCCCTTCGGCACATGGACGCCGAAACCCTCCGCGATCAGCATGCCGCCGATCATCAGCAGGAAGCCGAGCGCCAGCATCACGATGGTCGGGTTCCTCTCGATGAAGCGCGCCAGCGGATCGGCGGCGAGCAGCATCGTCAGCACCGCGACGATCACCGCGATCACCATCACCGGGACATGCTCGGTCATGCCGACCGCGGTGATGATCGAGTCGATCGAGAAGACGAGGTCGAGCAGCAGGATCTGGACGATCACGCCGCCGAAGGTGACGCCGGCCGCGCGGCCGCCATCGAACATGTCCGGGCCCGGATCGGGATCGACCTTGTGATGGATCTCCTTCGTCGCCTTCCAGACCAGGAACAGGCCGCCGGCGATCAGGATGAGGT
>NZ_JBFRDQ010000303.1:0-4099 GCF_052113865.1 Allobosea sp. TAB14
GATCAAGAAGGCGAGCCCGTCCAAGGGGCTGATCCGCGCCGATTTCGACCCGCCGGCGCTGGCACGCGCCTATGCGGCGGGCGGCGCGGCCTGCATCTCGGTGCTGACCGACGCGCCCTCCTTCCAGGGCCAGCCGGAATTCCTGACGCAAGCGCGCGAGGCTTGCGGCCTGCCGGGGCTGCGCAAGGATTTCCTCTACGACCCCTATCAGGTCTTCGAGGCCCGCGCCTGGGGCGCCGATTGCATCCTGATCATCATGGCCGGTGTCGACGACGCCACCGCCCGGGTGCTCAACGACACGGCGCGCGAGCTCGGCATGGATGTCCTCGTCGAGATCCATGACGATGCCGAGCTCGACCGGGCGCTCAAGCTCGAAAGCCGTCTGCTCGGGATCAACAACCGCGACCTGCGCAGCTTCCACGTCGATCTCGCCGTGACCGAGCGGCTGGCGCCGCGCGTGCCGTCCGACCGCATCGTCATCAGCGAGAGCGGCATCTTCACCCACGCCGACATCCAGCGTCTCGGCAAGGTCGGCGTCGAGACCTTCCTCGTCGGCGAAAGCCTGATGCGACAGGCCGATGTCGCGGCCGCGACCGCGCTGCTGCTCACCGGCAAGGCGCGCGAGAACGCGGCGTGAGCCGGCTCAGCCATCTCGACGCGCAAGGCCAGGCGCATATGGTCGATGTCGGCGACAAGGCCGAGACCGGGCGCATCGCCATCGCCGAAGGCTGCGTCGTGATGGCGCCGGAAACCATCGCGATCGTGCGCGACGGCAACGCCAAGAAAGGCGACGTGCTCGGCACCGCCCGGCTCGCCGGCATCATGGCGGCCAAGCGCACCCATGAACTGATCCCGCTCTGCCACCCGCTGCTGCTGAGCAAGATCGCTGTCGAGCTCGAACTGGACGAGGCCCTGCCCGGCGTGCGCGTCCGCGCCGAGGTCAAGATGAAGGGTCAGACCGGCGTCGAGATGGAGGCGCTGACCGCCGTCTCCGTCGCCTGCCTGACCGTCTACGACATGGTCAAGGCCGTCGATCGCGCGATGCGGATCGAAGGCATCCGCCTGCTGCACAAATCCGGCGGACAATCCGGCGATTACCACGCCAAGGCGCTCTGACATGGCTCTCACCCCGGTTCCCGTCGCGCTCAAGGCCCTGCTCGACAGCGTTCCGGGGCCGACGGGCAGCGAGATGCAGCCCCTGGCGCGCTGCGCCTGGCGCGTGCTCGCGGCCGATGTGAAGGCGCTGCGCACCCAGCCGCCTTTCGCCAACTCCGCCATGGACGGCTATGCCGTCCGTGCCGCCGACATGGAAGTCGGCAAGCAACTCCGCGTGATCGGCGAATCCGCGGCCGGGCGGCGTTTCGACGGCAGCGTCCGTCCGGGCGAGGCTGTGCGGATCTTCACGACGACCTCGCGGCGCGGATCGCCGCCGCCCGTGCCGCGGAGGCCGACGTGCTGATCACCCTCGGCGGCGCCTCGGTCGGCGAGCACGACCTCGTGCAGGAGGCGCTGAAGCGGGCCGGCATGAGCCTCGGCTTCTGGAAGATCGCGATGCGGCCGGGCAAGCCGATGATGACCGGCCGGCTTGGCCGCATGGTGGTGCTCGGGCTGCCCGGCAATCCGGTCTCGTCGATCGTCTGCGGCCATCTCTTCCTGCTACCGCTGATCGAGGCGCTGCTCGGTATGGACGCCCCCGATCGCGATCGCAGCATCCCGGCGATTCTCGGAAAAGATATGCCGGCTAATGATAAACGTGAGGACTATCTCCGCTCCGATCTCGTCATGACGCCGGCCGGCTGGGTGGCGACGCCGTTCGACAGGCAGGATTCCTCGATGCTGGGCACTTTGGCGCGCGCCAAGGCCCTGACGATCCGACCGGCGCATGCAGAGCCGGCTCACAAAGGCGATATCTGCCGCATTCTGCCGCTGCGGTAGCAGTCGCTTGCGGAACACAAGGCGAACAGTTATAGTGTTCTGGCTTTGTTTCGAATCTGTATCGCGGGGCACCGGCGGGGACCATGCTGACACGCAAGCAACACGAACTCCTGCGCTTCATCCAGGAACGCTTGCGCGAAAGCGGCGTGCCCCCCTCCTTCGACGAGATGAAGGATGCGCTCGACCTGCGCTCCAAATCGGGCATCCACCGGCTGATCATGGCGCTTGAGGAGCGCGGCTTCATCCGCCGCCTGCCCAATCGGGCGCGGGCCCTCGAAGTCATCAAGATGCCGGACGGGCTCGCTGGCCCGCAGCCGCGTCGCTTCAACCCAGCCGTCGTGCAGGGCGGCCTCGGCTCGCAGCCCTCTCTCGCCAAGCCGCGCCCTGCCCCAGCCGATGACGATGCACGCTCCCCGGTCGCGATTCCCGTGATGGGCCGCATCGCCGCCGGCACGCCGATCTCGGCGATCCAGAGCCGCAGCCATACGGTTTCGCTGCCGCCCGACATGCTGGGTTCGGGCGAGCATTATGCGCTGGAGGTACGCGGCGATTCGATGGTCGAGGCCGGCATCCTCGACGGCGACACCGTCATCATCCGCAAGCAGGACACGGCAAACACCGGCGACATCATCGTCGCGCTGATCGACGAGGAAGAGGCGACGCTGAAGCGTCTGCGCCGGCGTGGCTCCTCGATCGCGCTCGAAGCGGCCAATCCGGCCTATGAGACACGCGTCCTGGGCCCCGACCGCGTCAAGATCCAGGGCCGGCTGGTCAACCTGCTGCGCCGCTACTGAGCGAACTCGGCCTCGTCCGACGCGACCTCCGGAGCAGCAGAGGCCCGTGTCGCAGCGGGGGCCGGCGCGCCGGACCGAGCTGCGGCTTCGGAAGGCTTGCGGCGGCTCCAGGGCCGGTCTGCGACGGCGTTTCCCGAGGAATGGCTGCGCCAGCCGAAGGCGGCGCGGTAGAGCGAGGTCGCGCCGTCCCGCGACAGCGCCATCCGATCGACGAGCCTGGCTTCGCAAGGCGCGCTCCAGGGAATGTTGGTGACGACGAGATCGGCGCGGCGGCAATCCTCGATGATGGCGATCCGATCCCGGGCATAGGAGATGCTGCGCCCGTCGGCGGTTCGGACGACGCAGGCATTGGCGTCGCAGGCGATGCCGGCACGCAGGGTCGCGTCGTCCGGCGCGCGGCTGTCGCCATCGGAAGCGAGCCATTGCTGCAGGACGAAGCGGCTCGGCCGGCCGGCGATGGCGAGGCGGCCGTCGCTGCCGCGCACGGCGATGCCGGAGCCGTCACGCTCGATCAGGATCTCGGGCCGCTCCGGCCTCGCGGCGAAGGCGACGCCGAGGATGAGCGGCAGCGCCGCCAGCCAGCGCAGCCCCGTGGTCCAGAGCGTGATCCATAGCAGCGAGGCGGCAAAGGAGAGCAGCACGGCCGGGCCGAAGGCCACCACCGTCACGGTCGAATGGTCGATGGTGGCGACCCAATGCGCGACTTTCAGCACGATGTCGGAAGCGAGCCCCATCAGCGCCCAGGCCGGCCAGTCCAGACCGAAGGGGTAGGCCAGCACGCCGAACACCGCCGCCGGCATCACGAAGAGCGAGACGAAGGGCAGCGCCATGGCATTGCCGAGCAGGCCGAAGGGATTGAAAGTCTGGAAATGATAGGCGCCGAAGGGCGCCGTCGCGGCCGTGGCGAGGAGCGTCGTCACCACGATGCCGAGCGAGGCCGTCCAGAGCGTGCCCAAAGGCCAGGGCAAGGCCGTCGGCGGCTTCGACCGGTCGCGCTTCTCCCAGCGCTCGGCGAAAGCGACCAGCGCCGCGACCGCACCGAAGGACATCTGGAAGCTCGGGCCGAGCAGGGCCTCGGGCTCGCGCAGCAGCACGATGATCGCGGCGAGCGCGAGATTGCGCATGCTGAGCGCCGCCCGGTCGACGAGGATCGCGCCGAGCATGACCAGCGTCATGATGAGCGAACGTTCCGTCGCGACGTCGCTGCCGGAGAAGATGCAATAGGCGGTGGCGCCGATCATCGCCGCGATCGCCGCGATCTTCTTCACCGGCCAGCCGAGCGCCAGCGTCTGCGACAGGGCCAGCAGAGCCCGCACGAGCCAGAAGATCGTCCCGGCTGCAAGCACCATGTGCAGGCCGGAGATCGAGAC
>NZ_JBFRDQ010000304.1:0-4605 GCF_052113865.1 Allobosea sp. TAB14
ACCCAAGGTTACGCGCGGCTCCGGTTCGGCTGCGACGACCAGCACCCACCAGGCGCGGTAGCTCGTGCGCGGATCCTTGGAGAGCGCGATGCCGTAGCGCGTCGCCTCTTTCATCCGCAGATTGGCGTCGTGGCCGGGGGATTTGCGCCAGCCCTCGAAAGCCTCCTCGACGGAGAAGTAGCCCCCGCCGAGATTTTCCGCGACGCGGGCGGAATCGAGGCCTGCCGCCTCGACGCGCCCGCCGAAGCTGCCGCCGGCGTCATGGGAGAGGGCGTTCTTCGCGACCATGGCGTCGGCCTGGCGCTGGGCCATCGCCATCAATCGCGGATCGGGCCGGACGGGTGCGAGGCCGAGGCTGGCGCGATAGGCGTTGAGGATGCGCCCTGCCTGCGCCGGATCGAGGGAGACGGTGTTGAGCCGCTCGACCATGCGGGGATCGAGCGGGCCTTCGCGGCGGGGCTCGCTCGCGCAGCCGGCAAGGAGGAGGGTGAGGGCCAGCAGCGGCGGGGCGATCACGGTCTTCATGGGTTCGGCTCGATTGGGGGCGCGATGCGATGCCGTCAGATCAGGGCCATTCTGGGGCCGAACGCCATTATTCCCATGAGCGAGAGGTGGCCGGTGACGGCAAGATCGCCCACAACCTTGACTTTCGCCACATTCTTCCGCTTTAAGACGCCATCCGTTTCGCCGACATCGCCGAAACCACATCCGCCGACCGGGCCGCGCAAGCCGCTTCCATGAGCCCGGAGGTCAACGTCCGACAGCGCAGTTGCGCCCTCGGGCGCGAAACCGTTTGGCGATGAGGTTCCGRCTGTGACGGTTCCTTGAGGCAAAGCAGGCAGGTCCGCATGTTCGGCACGCTGAGCGAAAGACTCTCCGGCATCCTTTCGGGGCTGACCCGCCGGGGTTCGCTGACCGAGGAGGACGTCAACGCMGCSCTGCGCGAGGTTCGCCGCGCGCTGCTSGAGGCSGATGTCGCGCTCGAGGTCGTGCGCWSKTTYACCGACAAGGTRCGYGAGCGCGCSGTCGGCGCCGAGGTGTTGAAATCGGTCACGCCCGGCCAGCAGGTCATCAAGATCGTCAACGACGTCCTGATCGACACGCTGGGCGGGGAGGGCGAGGGCATCGGCTTCGACGCCGTGCCGCCGGTGCCGATCCTGATGGTCGGTCTGCAGGGCTCCGGTAAAACCACCTCCACGGCCAAGATCGCCAAGCGCCTGACCGAGCGCAACAAGAAGAAGGTGCTGATGGCGTCGCTCGATACGCGACGCCCGGCCGCCATGGAACAGCTCGCCATTCTCGGCACCCAGGTCGGCGTGCAGACGCTGCCGATCGTCGCCGGCCAGTCGGCTGTGCAGATCGCCAGGCGCGCGATCGAGGCCGCCCGTCTCGGCGGCTACGACGTCGTCATGCTCGACACCGCCGGGCGCGTCACGCTCGACGACACGCTGATGGAAGAGGTCGCGCAGGTGAAGGCTGCGACCAGCCCGCATGAGGTGCTGCTCGTCGCCGACGCACTGACCGGCCAGGACGCAGTCAATACCGCCCGCGCCTTCGACGCCCGCGTCGGTCTCACCGGCATCGTGCTGACCCGTATGGACGGCGATTCGCGCGGTGGCGCGGCGCTCTCGATGCGCGCCGTCACCGGCAAGCCGATCAAGCTGGTCGGCACCGGCGAAAAGGTCGACGAACTCGACGATTTCCACCCCTCGCGCGTCGCCAACCGCATCCTCGGCATGGGCGACATCGTCTCGCTCGTCGAGAAGGCGGCGCAGACGGTCGATGCCGACAAGGCGCAGGCGTTGGCGCAGCGGCTCGCCAAGGGCAATTTCGACCTCGACGATTTGCGCATGCCATGCCCGATCCCTCGAAGATGGACCCGGCCCAGCTCGCGGAACTGCAGAAGCAGCTCGGCGCGGGCGGGGGCCTGCCGGCGATGCCGCCGGGCGGTTTCCCTGGATTGCCGAAGGGCGTCACCCCGCCCGCCGGCATGATGCCGAAGCTTCCAGGCCTTGGCGGCGGCCTGCCGGGGCTGGGCGGCGGCCCGTTCGGCAAGAAGAAATAGCCTTTACCGTTCAACCCGACTTCAACGTTCAACCAAAGGAAGAAGACCCATGTCCCTCAAGATCCGCCTGACCCGCGGCGGCGCCAAGAAGCGCCCCTATTACCGCATCGTCGTCGCCGACGCCCGTTCGCCGCGCGATGGCCGCTTCATCGAGAAGATCGGCTCCTACGATCCGATGAAGCCGAAAGATTCGGCCGAGCGCGTCGTGCTCGACCTCGAGAAGGTCCAGTCCTGGCTCGCCAAGGGCGCCCAGCCGACCGACCGCGTCCTGCGCTTCCTCGATGCCGCCGGCCTCGCCAAGCGCCCGGCTCGCAACAACCCGAACAAGGCCGTTCCGGGCGAGAAGGCCAAGGAGCGCGCTGCGGCCAAGGCCGAGAAGGCTGCCGCCCCGGCCGCCGAAGAAGCTTCCGCCGAGGCGTGAGCTTGACGCTGCACTGCCGTCATTCCGGGACGGGCCGCAGGCCCGGGCCCGGAAGCCATGAACACGTCGTTCATGACAAGGTGGCGGTGTGCTCCGGTCATCGTGGTGTTCATGGGTTCCGGGCTCGCAGCTTCGCTGCGCCCCGGAATGACGGATGATGGCTGGCACCGACAATCTCGTCCTGCTCGGTATCGTCGGCGCGCCGCATGGCGTGCGCGGCGAGGTCAGGATCAAGACCTTCACCGGCGATCCGCTCGCGATCGCCGATTATGGCCCGCTGACCGACGGCAAGGGCCGCAATTTCGAGATCATCGACATCCGCCCTGCCAAGGAGGTCGTCGTCGCCCGGCTCAAGGGCGTGGCCACGCGCGAGGCAGCCGAGGCGCTGAACGGCGTCGAGTTGTTCGTCTCGCGCGACAAGTTGCCGGCAGCCGAGGACGAGGACGAGTTCCTGCAGGCCGACCTCATCGGTTGCAGCGTTGTCGGGCCGGATGGCGTGCCGCTCGGCACCGTTTCCACCGTCGCGAATTACGGCGCGGGCGACCTGCTCGATATCGAGACGCCGGATGGGCGCTCCGTCCTGATGCCCTTCACCAAGGCCTTCGCGCCGCGCATCGACATCGCCGCGCGCCGCATCGAGGCCGAGCCGCCCGCAGGATTGTTCGAGCCCGACGATGGTCGCAGAGATGACGCCAAGCGATAAGCCCGCCCGCGCGCTGATCTTCGACATGGACGGCACCGTCGTCGACAACATGCGCTATCACGAGGCGGCATGGGGGCGACTCCTGACCGAGCACGGCCTGCCTTTCGACGCCGACAGCTTCTTCAAGAAGACCGCCGGCATGGCCTCGGCCGAAATCCTCGTCCCCCTGTTCCCGGATGCCGATGCGGCGCGGATCGACGCGCTCGGGCACGACAAGGAAATCTATTACCGCGAGGATTATGCCCCGCATGTCGCGCCGCTGGCCGGCTTGCTCGCGCTGATGGCACGGGCCGATGCTGCCAAAGTGCCGATGGCGCTCGCCACCGCCGCTCCTCCGGGCAATGTCGATCTGGTGCTCGACAAGCTGAAGCTGCGCGAGCGCTTCGTCACGGTCGTCTCTCCCTCGCAGGGCTTTCCCGGCAAGCCGAACCCGGACCTCTTCCTGGAGGCGGCGCGGCGCATGGGTGTTCCGGCGGCCGACTGCCTTGTTTTCGAGGATGCACCCAATGGCGTCGAGGCCGCGCGGCGGGCGGGCATGCGGGCTGTGGCGCTGCTCACCATGCTCGATGCGCAGGCCTTCGCCGCTTATGATAACCTGATCGCCTCGGCGCGCGATTTCACCGCGCTGGACGGGTTGCCCGCGCTGCGCTTTGCTTGACGGCATGCCCTTCCGCGCCTCGATCCTGACGCTCTATCCGGAGATGTTTCCCGGGCCGCTCGGCATCTCGCTGGCGGGCGAGGGGCTGCGCAAGGGGCTGTGGTCGCTCGACACCCACCAGATCCGCGAGCACGGCATCGGCCGGCATCGCAATGTCGACGACAATCCGGCCGGAGGCGGGGCCGGCATGGTGCTGCGCTGCGACGTGCTGGCGGCGGCCATCGATGCCGCCGTGCCGACCGATGATGAACGCCCGCGCCTGCTGATGTCGCCGCGCGGGCGGCCCTTGCAGCAGCGCCAGGTGCGCGAATGGGCTGACGGTCCCGGCCTCGTCATTGTCTGCGGGCGCTTCGAGGGAGTCGATGAGCGCGTCATCGAGGGGCGCAACCTGATCGAGGTCTCGATCGGCGACTACATCCTCTCCGGCGGCGAGATGGCGGCGCTGACGCTGCTCGATGCCTGCGTGCGCCTGATTCCGGGCGTGATGGGCAAGGAAGCCTCCGGCKMGGAGGAGAGTTTCGAGAACGGSYTGCTCGAATATCCGCACTACACGCGSCCGCGCGARTGGGAGGGCAGGGGCCTGCCCGAGGCGCTGCTGTCCGGCGACCATGCCCGCATCGCGAAATGGCGGCGCGAGCAGGCGGAGAGGATCACGCGCGAGCGGCGGCCGGATTTGCTGAGGGAGCGGGGCGAGGGGTGATCCCTTGCCGTCATTCTAGGGCGGAGCGCAGCGCAGATCCGGAAAATTCGTTCAGAAG
>NZ_JBFRDQ010000305.1:0-3076 GCF_052113865.1 Allobosea sp. TAB14
GCCCATGGCCGCACCAATTCCGAGCACCAGAACGGCCTGGAGATCGAGGCCGAGCGGYGSCTRATCGCCGAGGCGACGCAGGCGATCGCGAGCCATGAGGGCGCYGCGCCCGCCGGCTGGATGAGCCCCGGCGCCCATCCCAGCGCCAACACCGAGGACCTGYTGGYYGAGGCCGGCTAYGGCTACACCATGGACTGGCCGATGGACGACCAGCCGGTCTGGCTGAAGACCAAGGGCGGTCCCCTGCTGGCGATGCCCTATCCGCACGAGGTCAACGACGTGCCGATGGTGGTGCTGCATGACGGCACGGCGCAGGCYTTCGCCGACATGGCGATCGACAATCTCGAGGAGATGCTCGTCCAGTCCGAGCAGCAGGCGCTGGTCTACGGCATGACGATCCACACCTTCATCGTCGGCCAGCCCTTCCGCATCCGGCAGTTCCGCCGGGTGCTCGACCATCTCAACAAGCACCAGGACCGCATCTGGTTCACCACGGCCGGCGCCTGCGCGCGCCACTACGCCAGTCTGTTTCCGGCACCGTCTGCCGGCTGATCGCAAGGAAACGCCCATGACTTCCCCTTCCTCACCCGGCGCGCATCCGCGCCGGCGGGTCGCCATCGCCGGTCTCGGCGCCGTCGGCCTCAAGATCGCCAGTGTGCTCGACCAGGGCGTGCCCGGCTGCGAGCTCGTCGCCGTCTCCGCCAATGACCGCGACAAGGCGCGCGAGCGTCTCGCCCRTCTCTCCCGGCCRATCCCGGTCGTCGCGATCGAGGAGCTCGAAGCCCTCGCCGACATCGTCGTCGAATGCGCGCCGGCCGCGCTTCTGCCGGCCATCGCCGAGCCCTTCCTGCGCGCCGGCAAGACGGTGATCGTGCTGAGCTCCGGCGCCATCCTCTCGCATGAGGGGCTCATCGAGATCGCCCGCCAGCATGGCGGCCAGATCGTCGTGCCGACCGGCGCCCTGCTCGGCCTCGACGCCGTCACCGCCGCCGCCGAGGGGGTGATCCGCTCGGTCCGGATGATCACGCGCAAGCCGGTGCGCGGCCTCGTCGGCGCGCCCTATCTGATCGAGAACAACATCACCCTCGACGACGTGACCGAGCCGACGCGGGTGTTCAGCGGCACGCCGCGCGAGGCCGCCATCGGCTTCCCGGCCAATCTCAACGTCGCCGTGGCGCTCTCGCTCGCCGGCATCGGGCCGGACCGGACGACGCTGGAAATCTGGGCCGACCCGGCGCTGACCCGCAACACCCACACCATCGAGGTCGACGCCGATTCCGCCAGCTTCTCGATGACCATCGAGAACGTGCCGAGCGACAACCCGAAGACCGGCCGCATCACCGCGCTMTCGGTCATYTCCTATCTGCGCAAGCTCGACGCTCCCCTGCGCATCGGCTCGTAGGCCAGGACACACGAGGAACCCATCATGGATCTGGGAATTGCTGGACGCACGGCGCTCGTACTGGGCGCCGGCGGCGGGCTCGGCCGYGCCATCGCCAGGAYGCTCGCAAGGGAAGGCGCCAGGGTCGCGCTCGCCGACATCGAYGAGAAGGCTCTCGCCGCGACGGCGGCGGATCTCTCCGCCCTCGGTGCGCCGCATCTGGCGCGGCGCTGGGACATCGGCCGCCTCGACGAGGCTGACGGGCATCTTGCCGCGATCAACGGGGCGCTCGGACCGGTCGACATCCTCGTCAACAACACCGGCGGACCGCCGCCGAGCCTCGCTGCCGGCGTGCCGTCCGAGACCTGGACGKCGCAGTTCCAGGCGATGGTGCTCTCCGTCATCGCGCTCACCGACAAGGTGCTGCCGGGCATGCRCGAGCGCGGCTTCGGGCGGATCGTCACCTCGACCTCCTCGGGTGTCGTCGCGCCGATCCCAAATCTTGCGATCTCGAACGCCTTGCGGCTGTCGCTGGTCGGCTGGTCGAAGACACTGGCGCGCGAGGTCGCGGCGTCCGGCATCACCTGCAACATCATCCTGCCGGGGCGGATCGCCACCGACCGCATCCTCTTTCTCGACGAGCAGAAGGCCAAGCGCGAGGGCCGTCCGCTCGCCGACATCGTCGCCGAGAGCACGGGCTCGATCCCGCTCGGCCGCTACGGCACGCCCGAGGAATACGCCGACGTCGTCGCCTTCCTCGCCAGCGCCCGCGCCGCCTACATCACCGGCTCGGTCATCCGGGTCGATGGCGGCTATCTCCAGAGCATCTGAAAGGACTTGAGATCATGACCGAATTGCCCCAGCGCGACGCCATTTGGCGCGAGGAGATCCGCCGCCGCTTCCTTGCGGTCGACACCTCCAATGTCGCCGACGTGCTCGACACGCTCGGCCTGCCGGACCAGGGGCTGGCGCCGCAATTTGCGCCCTATCCGGCGACGACCGGCCGGCTCGCCGGCTTCGCCTATACCATCCGCGGCCAGATGACGCCGTTCCCGCTCGGCGGCGACGCCGAGAAGATGAAGGCCTGCCAGGGCGTCTCGCCCGGCGAGGTCACGGTCTGGAGCGGCGACGGCGAAGGCATCTGCTATTTCGGCGAATTGATCGCGATCGGCATGAAGGAGAAGGGCTGTGTCGGCGCGCTCGTCGATGGCGGCATCCGCGACATCCGCTGGATCGGCGAGCAGGCCTTCCCGGTCTATGCGCGCTACCGCACGCCGGTTCAGTCGATCGGCCGCTGGAAGGTCAATGTCAGCCAGGTKCCSGTGCTGATGCGCGGCGCGACCAGCCGCTATGTCGAGATCAAGCCGGGCGACTTCATCCTTGCCGATGAGGACGGCGCCATCGTCATCCCAACTGAGCGGATCGAGGAGGTGCTGGCCGAGGCCGAGCGGCTGACCGCCGTCGAGGTCAAGATCCGGCAGGAGCTCTCGCGCGGACTCTCACTCGCCGACGCCCTGGCGAAGTACGGCCACGTCTGAGGTTCGGACAAGCAGCGCCCGGACGCAGGTCCGGGCGCTTCGCCTCGCTGTCCTGAGGACGAAAATCAGCAATCGGTCTCAGAGCCCGTAGCCGCGAGCAACAGCGAACTGAACAACAACGGTGCGGTATTGTCCTGAGAAGGTCATTATCCAGGGG
>NZ_JBFRDQ010000306.1:0-2998 GCF_052113865.1 Allobosea sp. TAB14
GGAATACGGTTCGCTCAAGGTCGGCTCGCTCGGCGACGCGACCATCCTGACGATCAAGGAAGGCAAGTTCGACTATGTCGACGTGGTCGGCGAGCACCTGATTGGTGACAGGAAGTTCGTCTCCGAGGGCGTCGTGCTCAAGGGCAAGTGGTGGCACCCGAAGCGGACCAGCAAGTTCCCGAAGGTCGCAGCGTAACTTTCATGTCACGCGAAACGGGCTGGCGCCGCATGGCGCCTGCCGATCTGCCGGCCGTGATGCGGATCGCGGCCGTTGTCCACCCAGCCTATCCCGAGGACGAAGCCGTCTTCGCCGAGCGGTTGCGGCTTGCCGGCGAAGGCTGCCATGTCCTGGAGGGCGAGGGCGGGGCGCTGCTCGGCTATCTCGTCAGCCATCCCTGGCCGGCCGGCGAGATCCCCGCGCTCAACTCCCGGCTTGGCGCCGTTCCGGAGAGCCAGGCGAACTGGTATCTGCACGACCTCGCTGTGCTGTCCGAAGGACGCGGAGCGGGGGCTGGCGGCCGGATCGTCGCTGAGCTCGCCCGCCGGCTCGTGCAGGCCGGCTACCGAAGCCTCTCGCTGGTGGCGGTGAACGGCTCTACAAGCTTCTGGCAGCGTCAGGGATTTGCCGTTGTCGAAGAGCCCGCGCTGGCCGGGAAGCTGGCGACTTACGATGAAGCGGCCTGCTATATGCGCCGCGACCTGAAGGACTGAGGAGAAAGATGCCATGAGCGCCGATGACAGGCTGAAGGAACTGGGGCTGACCCTGCCGGAGGTGCCGACGCCGGTCGCGACCTATGTCAGCTTCAAGCAGGTCGGCGACATGATCTATCTCTCCGGGCAGGGTCCCAAGCGCGCCGACGGCACCTATCCGACCGGCAAAGTCGGCGCCGACGTCACGATCGAGCAGGCCTATGAGCATGCCAAGCAGACCGGCCTCGGTCTGCTCGCGGCGATGAAGAAGGCGGCGGGCTCCCTCGACAAGGTCGAGATCGTCAAGCTGCTCGGCATGGTCAATGCCGCGCCCGATTTCTCGGACCATCCCAAGGTCATCAATGGCTGCTCCGAYCTGTTCGTCGCCGTGCTCGGCGACCGGGGCCGCCACGCCCGCTCGGCCGTCGGCATGGGCTCGCTGCCGAACCGCATGACCGTCGAGATCGAGGTCATCGTGAAGGTGCACCCATGAGCGTGACCGCGACCACGTCCAGGGCCGTCGACCAGCCGGCCGCCACGCCGCTCGCCGCCGAGATCGCCCGCATTTACGGCACCCCTGCCGTCGTGATCGACCTCGACAAGGTCGATGCCAACATCGCCCGTCTCCAGGCCGCCTGCGATGCGGCCGGCGTCGCCAACCGCCCGCATATCAAGACGCACAAGTCGCCTGAACTGGCGCGGCTCCAGGTCGAGGCCGGCGCGCGCGGCAYYACCTGCCAGAAGCTCGGCGAGGCCGAGGTSATGGCCGATGGCGGCMTCGACGACATCCTGATCAGCTACAACATCCTCGGCGAGGAGAAGCTGGGCCGCCTCGGCGCGCTCCAGCGTCGCGTCCGGATGATCGTCGCCGCCGACAACCCCGTCACCATCTCCGGCCTGCCGCGTGCCGGCGAGATCGCAGGCCGTGATCTGGAAGTCGTCATCGAATGCGATACGGGCCGCAAGCGCGCCGGCGTCGAGACGCCGAACGAGGCGGTCGAGTTGGCGAAGATGGTCGCGGCCTCGCCCGGCCTGCGCTTCGCCGGCTTCCTGATGTACCCGCCGGAGGATGGCTGGGAGCGCACACAGGTTTTCCTCGACACCGCCAATGCCGGCCTGCGCGATGCCGGCCTCAAGGCCGACATCGTCTCGACCGGCGGCTCGCCCAACATCCCCAACATGGGCAAGCTCAAGGGCGCGACCGAGCATCGCTCGGGCACCTCGATCTTCAACGACCGCATGCAGATGGCGGCCGGGGTCGCGACCCTCGATGATTGCGCGCTGACCGTCTACGCCACGGTGGTGAGCCGGGCGGCGCCCGAGCGCGGCATCCTCGATTCCGGCTCGAAGACGCTGACCAGCGACAAGGGCGGCCTCGACGGCCATGGGCTGATCCTCGAATATCCTCGCGCGAAGATCGCGCAATTCGCCGAGGAGCATGGCTTCCTCGATCTCTCCGGCACGAACGAGCGTCCCGTCGTCGGCGAAGTCGTGCGCGTCGTGCCGAACCACGTCTGCGTCGTCGTCAACATGGTCGACCGATTGATCACGGTGCGGGGCGACAAGCTGATCGGGGAACTGCCGGTCGCGGCGCGCGGGAAGCTGACCTGACCTGGAAAGACGGCGTGGTTCCGTGAGAAGTGCGGTGCGTGTCAATTCTGCAGGATCTTCGATCCTTTGATCGTGACATGGCCGGACGCCTTGGCTTCGAGGTGTCCGGAGGCCTTGAGCGTGACGTCCCGTCCGTGAAGCTCGACGCTGCCGTCCTTCTTCAGGTCCAGCCTGGCATCGCCGCTTTTCAGCACCATCGCGTTGGCGCTTTCGACCAGAAGCGTCTTGCTGACCGCGACCGTCATCTCCTTGCCGGAGGTGACGGCAAGGCTCTGTCCGCTATCGATCTTGCAGCCCACGGCCGCCGTGACGTTGAAGCTCCGTGTTTCGAACGAGGCTTCATGGCCGCTGCTGATGCGCAGACGGTTGCCGACAACGAGGCTGGCATTGGCGCCTGCGATCACGGCAAGGTTGGCGCCTGCGGTCAGCGTCATCGCGCTGCCGGCCGTGAGCGAGATCCCGAGCCCGCAATTGACGGTCAGAGAGCCCGGCGCGTTGATGACGACATTGCCGCCCCGGTCTGCCGAAATCGCCTGCAGCAAGGCTGCGACCTGCGTCTCCAGCGTGGCGATGCGCTTCTGGAGGGCTTCGTTGTCCCGATCGGCCATCGCATTCCCCGCTTATTGGATGACAGGGTGACGAAACGTCACCTTATCACGCGACAGGCTTGGCGAGAATGCGCTCCGCGGCTCAGCTC
>NZ_JBFRDQ010000307.1:0-2968 GCF_052113865.1 Allobosea sp. TAB14
GTCGCGATCATGTTCATGCGCATGGAGTTTTCCTTCCATCTGTTGCGAATGAACGTCGAATTTGACAGCCCAAATGGGGTCGTAGCCTGAAGTCGAGCCGGCCATTTCGTGATCATCTTGTGGCGAGGGCCGGGCTCGATCCGCCGCAGCACTGACCTGCAGCGAGACGAAAGCCGTCCCGTCGCAGCAATCATGCGGGAGCATTTCCCGAGTGCCGGCGCATGGTCGAGGCAACGCACCGTTGATCGTCAAAGAAGCCCGCAGCCGGGCAATTCCTCAATGATTCATTCTCTGTGGAACCGCGCCTAAGCTCTTGAGAAAACCCGCGAAACGCAACAGCCCATCGGGCCAAGGCCCGTGCCCGGACTCGCTGTTGAGATGGCCGCTGTCGCCGGCATCGACGAATTCGGAGCCCCAGGCCTCGGCGAGCGCCTTCGCCTCCTCCGGCGTGCAATAGGGATCGGTCGCGCTCGCGATCAGCACTGAGGGAAAGGGCAGCTTCTCGCGCCGATGCGGGATGAAATCCTCTCCCATGCCGGGGACCGCGCGCTTGGCCCGCTCGGAGGCCGGCGCCACCAGAAAGGCCCCTGCCACCTCGCCATGCTTGAGATGCTCGGCCGCATGCGCGACCGCGCTGACGCCGGCCGAGTGCGCGACCAGCACGACCGGCCGCGTCGCCCCCCGCACAGCGGCGACGATCCGGTCGGACCAGCCGTCGCGCGTGGGCTTGTACCAGTCCTCCTGCTCGACGCGCCTGGCCGTCGGCAGGCGCGTCTCCCAGCGGGTCTGCCAATGGTCGGAGCCCGAGCCTGACCAGCCGGGGATGATGAGGATATCGACGTCGGAAGATTTCATAACTTTAGCAGTTCTATGATTTCAGCTTCAGCGGTGGCAGGCAGATATCGTCCAATATAGCCAGCACTTGTCGGACGCGCATATTGGAGAACCAATCGACCTGAATGCCCGACGGTGGCTAGCGAAAGTGCTCTAGGCTGGGGGACGAGCCCGTTCGAGGCTGCACAAAGGGGCATCGTCCCAAAGCTGCATCTCGATATAACGGTCGTGCTGCCTGCCCAAATCGTTTCTCCACCGGTCGRCAGGCATTCCCGCCTTCCTTACGAGAGCCTCCAGTTCGCTCAAGGTAAAAACTTTACCATGATGAGGCAGGCGTTCGCTGGCAAGATCATCGCGGAACCCGAGCTGATAGCTCGCCATGCTGTCGGGATAGGTGAAGGTGATAGCATCTGTCGGGAAATGCGCGAGCGGCACGACATGAGAGCATGGGCGCGATGCGTCCAGCCCATCCGCCATATCGCCCAAGAAAAAATATACCGGATAGCGCAACCTCGGTTCCCCGAGCTTCTCCGTGCACTCCGACAGCAACCATGCCTCGGTCGCCCGCCGCCGCGCGAGATAGTTCGACTTGATCGCGCGCAAGCCTGAAACTGAGATGGCGGCTAGCACGGCTCCGGCCGCCTCATCCGAAAGGCTGCACAGATTCCGGAACGCCCCGCGCGCAGGATCGTAGTTGTGGGTCACGATCGCGGGTAATCGATAGGCCCACCGATCGCCCACGTTCAGCCCTCACCGAACACCCGCCGGAAGATCGTGTCGACATGCTTGAAGTGATAGCCCTGGTCGAACATCGCCTTGAGCTCGGAGGCTGAGAGCTTTTCCGCCACATCCTTGTCGGCGAGCAGGTTGGTCAGGAAGTCCTCGCCATGCTCCCAGGTGCGCATCGCGTTGCGCTGGACCATGGCATAGGAATCCTCGCGGCTCGCCCCGGCCTGGGTCAGCGCCAGCAGCACGCGCTGTGAATTGTGCAGGCCGCCGAGCTTGTCGAGGTTCTTGCGCATGTTCTGCGGATAGATCAGCAGCTTGTCGACGACGCCGGTGAGGCGCGCCAGCGCGAAATCGAGCGTCACCGTCGCATCGGGCCCGATCATGCGCTCGACCGAGGAATGCGAGATGTCGCGCTCGTGCCAGAGCGCGACGTTCTCCAGCGCCGGCGTGACCATGCCGCGCACGAGCCGGGCAAGGCCGGTCAGGTTCTCGGTCAGCACCGGATTGCGCTTGTGCGGCATCGCCGAGGAGCCCTTCTGGCCCGGCGAGAAATACTCCTCCGCCTCGTAGACTTCGGTGCGCTGCAGATGGCGAATCTCGGTCGCAAGACGTTCGATACAGGAGGCGACGACGCCGAGCGTGGCGAAATACATCGCATGCCGGYCGCGCGGGATCACCTGCGTCGAGACCGGCTCGACCGTCAGCCCCATCTTCTGCGCGACATAGGCTTCAACCTGCGGATTGATGTTCGCGAAGGTGCCGACCGCACCGGAGATGGCGCAGGTCGCGATCTCCGCCCGCGCCGCCACGAGCCGCGCCCGGCAGCGATCGAATTCGGCATAGGCCTGGGCGAGCTTGAGCCCGAAGGTCACCGGCTCGGCATGGATGCCGTGCGAGCGGCCGATCGTCGGGGTGAGCTTGTGCTCGAAGGCCCGGCGCCTGATCGCGGCGAGCAGCGCGTCGACATCGGCGATCAGGAGATCGGTCGCCCGCGCGAGCTGGACCGAGAGCGTGGTGTCGAGGATGTCCGAGGAGGTCATGCCCTGGTGGACGAAGCGCGCCTCCGGCCCGACGATCTCGGCCAGATGCGTCAGGAAGGCGATGACGTCGTGCTTGGTGACGCGCTCGATCTCGTCGATGCGGGCGACGTCGAATTCGACGTCCTTCGCCTTGGCCCAGATCGTCGCGGCGGCCTCCTTCGGCACGACACCGAGCTCGGCGAGCTTGTCGGTGGCGTGCGCCTCGATCTCGAACCAGATCCGGAACCGGGTCTGCGGCTCCCAGATGGCGACCATCTCGGGGCGGGAATAGCGCGGGATCATCGCAAGCCTTTCACGTTCAAACCGCCGTCATTCCGGACAAGCCGCGAAGCGGCCCAGATCCGGAATCCATCATAGGGCAAAAC
>NZ_JBFRDQ010000308.1:0-2936 GCF_052113865.1 Allobosea sp. TAB14
CTACTGGAGCACCACCTTCCCGTTCAGGTTGGCGAGCCTGATTTGCCCGCTGCTCTATTGGTGGGGCGGCGTCGCCGTCGTGAACGCTTCGGTCACAGATATTCTCGTCTACTATCTGCCCTATTATCTGGCGGTGATGATCGTGTTGAACTGGCTGTCGAAAGGCCTGTTCATCGCTATCCTGAACGACGTGGCCCAATTGGTCGCCGCCTGGCCGATCACGCGGGCGGTCGCGCTCGGACTGCTGACGCCCGGGCCGCATAAATTCTCGGTGACTGCCAAGGGCGGCGATCGCACGAAGGTCGTTGTGCAATGGCCGCTGATGATGCCGTTCCTGCTGCTCTTCGCGCTCACCGTCGGCGGCATGGTCGTGCCGCTGACCTCGGACTTTATTTTCAATCACGCCGCCACCGCAGGCGACGGCATGGCTGTCGTCATGTTCTGGACGGTCTACAACCTCTTCGTCCTGCTGGTCGCGATCGCCGCCTGCATCGAGCGGCCGCGGCCCAACCGCCCGCAGCGCCAGATCGTCGAGCCCGTAACCCTGCTAATGGCAGGGCGCGAACAACGCGGCTGGCTGGTCAATCTTGGCGTCGGTGGCGCGCGCATCAGCGGGCTGAACGATTTGGAGCCGGGCATGACGGGGCGGCTGCGCCTGCCAATTATCGGGGACATTGAGGCGCGCATCATCGCTCCGACACAAGACGGCTATCGGGTCGGTTTTGCGCCCACGGCCAACCAGCGGGACCGCATCATCGCGCGGCTTCATACGGCCAGCGCTGCGCCTGGAACCAATCAGGGCAACATCGCGCTCATGATCCGCGAGCTGGCCCGCACGTTGACACGTTGACGGAGGAACGGATGAGCAGCCGTCTCAGACTGCGCACCATCGCATTCGTCGGAGGCAGCATTCTGATGCTGGTTCCAGCGCTCATCGCCGGTTCCACATATACCGGCGCCTTGCAGAAGCGCGCCGAGCAGATGCTGGTCGATCGCTTGAAGGGGCGTGGCGAATTAAGTGCCAATCTCCTCGCCAAGAGCCTGCATCAACTATGGGGCGAGGTCGACGCGCTCGCCAAAACCCTGGATCCATCGGCGCTGCCGGAGGCACGCACCGCCATCAACCTGGTCGCGCGGCTCGACAATCGCTATTCGTGGATTGGCGTCGCCGATGTCGAGGGAACCGTGCTCGCGGCCGCCAACGGCCTCTTGGAACGGGAAAGCGTGGCGCAACGTCCCTGGTTTCGCCGCGGCTTGAGCGGGCCGACCGCGATCGACGTCCATGAAGCGCAATTGCTGGCGAAGCTGCTCCCGGTACGGACAGAGCCCTATCGCTTTATCGATCTATCCGCTCCCATTCAGAAGGCCGGCCAATCGCCGAGTGGCGTCGTCGGGGCGCATCTCAATTGGAGCTGGATTATCGACAGTCTCCAAGGCTTTCAGGCTCCTGGCATCGACGTCCTGCTGCTGTCCCGTGATCGCACCGTCCTGATCGGGCCGCCGGAACTAACCGATAAGCCCCTAATGATCGGTTCGGCCCAGGCTGCGAACCGCACGACGTCGAGTGTGCTCGACGAACGCTGGCCGGATGGCAAGGATTACGTAACCGTCGTCGTCCCGGCGATTGGTTATGCCGATCTGCCGAGCTTCGGATGGTCCCTCCTGATCCGTCAGAACATCGACGCTGCTCTCGCTCCGACGCGCGAGCTGGTCCGCAATTTCTGGATGACACTCGGTGGAGGGGCGCTGGTTGCTCTCGCCTTGCTTTGGCTCGCAGCAAACTGGCTGGCAACCCCGATGACGCGCTTGGTGTCTGCGGCCGAGGGCATGCTGGGTGACGGCGAACAGAAGCCACCTCATCCCGAAACGCGCTACGCCGAGGCCGAGCGTCTCTCCACCGCACTGGTCCGGCTACAAACGCGGCTGCACCGGCACTGAAAAATCAACTCGAAGGCAGACCCCTCGCGGCGTTCAAGCATGCTCTGCGCCTTGAAGGTCCGCTTTTGGGACTGGGTCGAATGTCCGGTTGTGGCGCATAGCTCCTCTCAGGTCATTGTCGCAACCCATCACTACCGTCTGATCGATATCGCTCGTTGCGCCTGTTCTGGCGGCATGGTGCATGAATTCCGGGAGTGAAGAACGGCTCTGCCCGTCGCTTGGGGGCCTCATCCTGTCGAGGGCCCAGTCATCTTGGCTGACCTCACCGCGGGTTGCGCTATCTACGCGGCAGCGCAGGGACAGCCCGTCCTATCTTTACCATTCTCTCTTTTTTACACGCATAGATTGCGTAAATGGAATAGCCTCTCGATCCGAGATGGTCTCTTCCCTGCCCCATCCGGCACTGGGGCCACGCGATGACAAGGATAACGATGTCCAGCCGCCGCGCATTTGCGTCAAACCCATTCCACCTGGTTCCAACGAGCGAGGCCTGATGTCGCTGATCGAACCGGATGCGCGCGCCGAGATCCGTCCGCGCCAGCTTGTCACGATAGAAGCGGCTCGGCGTGATCAGGCGGTCGAGCGTGCCGCGATAGAGCCCGAGGCTGCGATGGACCAGCGTCTCCATCAGGACGAGCCCGCTGACGGCAACGGAATCCTTGACGCAGCGATGGAGGAGGACGTTGGGAGTCGATGAAAGCCTAAACGGCGCGCCCGGCTGGACGACGAATCGACTGGCGGGTTGATGATGCGCTGGATCGATTCACCGTTCCAGTTGCAGCCGAAGGTGTGGAGGCTCCCGTGCACGCCACCATCCTGAAAACGGAGAGGCCCAGGTTGAATTGGCGCTCAGCCCGGGTCTGTACGCCCTGCTAGACGCAAAGCGACGACCTATCTCTTTGTTTCGGCGTCAGATCTCTTCGAAACATCGATTTGATTTTCGGCCCTATGTTCTAAGGCAAGTAAGCGAACAGGCCGGTAGGAGCGCCTCCAAAAAG
>NZ_JBFRDQ010000309.1:0-5592 GCF_052113865.1 Allobosea sp. TAB14
GGCGACTAGCACCGTAGGATCGCGCAAACTCTCGGTCCAACTTCGGCAATATTACACGCGGCATCTCGACCCTTACGAGAACCCCGACGCTCAGGATTTATTGGCGCTAAAGGCGATCGAGGAAGCGCAGAAGGCGTTCAACCTTCGCCTGAGCGATGGCTTCAAAAGCCCGCTCAAAGAGATGCATAAACTTGGCTATCCGGGCGTTACCGATCCGAAGTTGAGTATCTCGACGCGCTTGCGTCCGGTTGAAGGCCTCAACCACGACACGGCTGTACAGTTTGTGGTCCCAATGGGTGGGGGCGAGAACGCCGTAGATCTGTTCCTGCCCGAGGATTCAAACGGCCTAGGCTATCAAAATCTAATCTCGATGGTTTTCCGCCTCATGGCGTTCCGCGACAGTTGGATGCGGGTGGGAAAAGCTAAGCACAAGGCCGCTGACGACACCATCATCCCGCCGCTGCACCTGGTCCTGATCGAAGAGCCCGAGGTGCATCTGCATACCCAGGTGCAGCAGGTATTTATTCGACAGGCTCACAAGATTCTTCGGAACCATGCTGAACTGGGCCAGAGCAAGAATTTCGTGACGCAGATGGTCGTCAGCACCCATTCTAGCCACATCGCGCACGAGTGCGATTTTGATTCCCTGCGCTACTTCCGCCGCCTATCCGGCGGAGAGAACTCGATCCCAACGTCATGCGTAGTGAATCTTGAAAATGCGTTTGGTGCTGATCCCGACACGAAGCGCTTCGTCACGCGCTATCTTAAGGTCACGCATTGTGACTTATTCTTTGCGGATGCAGCCGTGCTGATCGAAGGACCGGCTGAGCGAATTTTGGTCCCCAATTTCGTGAACGCCCATCCAGAATTTGCAAAGCTGTCCGAGAGCTACATCACCTGGTTGGAGATAGGCGGAAGCCACGCTCATAAGTTGCGTAGTTTGATCGAAAAGATCGGCCTCGTGACGCTCATAGTCACTGACATTGATTCCTGCGATACCGCTGGGAAAAGCGCCGTACCGGTGCGCGGCGCAACCTACACCACGCGCAATCACACCCTGAAAACATGGTGGCCCGCTATCGATGGTCTGGACGACCTGCTCGATAAGCCAGAACCCGATAAGGCCAAGGCTTACGCGGAGGAAAACTTTGTTATCCGCGTGGCTTATCAAAGCCCCATCCAGGTTGAATTTAAAGGGGCAACCGTTGAGGCGCTAGCCTACACCCTTGAAGATGCGATCGTTACCGAGAATTTGCCACTATTCGCCACGTTGCCCGGCACTGGGTTGATCGCCAAATTTCGGGAAGCAATCGCGGATAGTGCAGATTTCGCAGCGCTCTCCACCGCGCTCAACGCAGCGCTCGGCAACGGCACTAAAGCAGAATTTGCGCTGGACCTCCTTGAGATCGAAGATCCAGTCGCGCTCAAGCCGCCCACCTACATTCGTGAAGGGCTGCTCTGGCTAGCGGAGAAGCTTGAGCATAAACAGAAGGAACTCGGCCTTGCCCCGATCGGCGGCGGCGAGGAAGTCGCGCCTAATGACGCCGCGCCGATGGAGGCTGCTGCGTGACCGAGGAAGCGCGTGTAGAATCAAACATCTCGCTCGACGATCACGTCGAAGCACAGCTCGCCGAATTCTTGAACCTAGAGAACCCCAAAAGCTTCTTCTTATTTGCCGGAGCTGGATCAGGGAAAACCCGGTCGCTCGTCAATGCGCTGAAACATCTCGCAGCCCAGTACCGCGACAGGCTCCGCCTGCGCGGGCGACAGGTAGCGGTGATCACCTACACCAACGCGGCATGCGATGAAATTACCCGCCGCACCGAATATGATCCGCTCTTTTTGGTGCGTACCATTCACAGCTTCGCCTGGCTCCAAATTCAGAGCTTCAACGCTGATATTCGCGAGTGGCTGCGCACCAACCTGCAGCAGGAAATCGCCGACATTACCGAGGAAGAGCAGAAGGGTCGCGCCGGCACGAAGGCATCTGCTTCACGGCAAACTCAGATCGAGTCTAAGCAGCGCCGCTTGGCGCGGTTGGATGAGATAAAAACCTTCACTTACAACCCCAACAGCGACAATCGGGAGCGTAACGCGCTCAACCATAGCGAGGTCATCAAGATATTCTCGACCTTCCTTCTCACAAAGCCGCTGATGCAGCGCCTGTTTGTCGAGAAGTATCCATTTCTCCTCATCGACGAGAGCCAGGACACCAGCAAGGCGCTGATCGACGCACTGCTCGCGGTGCAGCATGCCCACGCAAGCCGCTTCTGTCTTGGCCTCATCGGCGACACGATGCAGCGCATCTATCCGGACGGAAAAGAGCGGATCGAAACCGCCATTCCGCAGGATTGGGCAACCCCTGAGAAGAAACTCAATCACCGAAGCCCACGGCGCATTGTCCGCCTGATCAATCAAATCCGGAACGGCGCTGACAATCACAAGCAGGAGCCGCGTGACGATTCAACCGATGGCTGGGTGCGGCTGTTTGTGTTCCCCGTCACGGTCGAGGACAAACCGGCGATGGAGGATGGCGTCAGGAGCTACATGGCCGAGCTTACCGGCGACGGCGATTGGAACGATGCCAACAAATGTAAGATTCTAACGCTTGAGCACCATATGGCCGCGAAGCGGATGGGTTTCCAAGGCCTGTTTGAAGCGCTGGCATCCGTCGACGATTTTCGTACCAGCTTTCTCGATGGCAGCTTCGCCGCGACCCGGTTTTTCACCCACAGCATTCTTCCCTTGGTCAATGCGCAGGAAAGAGGTGACAAATTTGCGGCCACCAAACTTGTGCGGGAAAGCTCCCCGCTCTTGAGCAAGGACAGCCTCAAAGGCTCCGAAAAGCCGATTGATCAACTTCGCTCGGCACAGACAGCAATCGATAGTTTGATGGGATTATGGGTATGCAGCTTATGTCGCCAGAGAGGCGTCGTTCGACACGCATCAAGGCGTGAAGGGATTGGAGTTTGATCGGGTTATTGTTCTCATGGACGACGGGGACGCGAGAGGGTTTCTGTTCGGCTATGACAAGCTCTTAGGTGCCAAGGCCCCCAGTGCCTCCGATTTGAAGAACGAGCAGGAAGGCAGGGAGACATCGCTCGATCGCACGCGGAGGTTGTTTTACGTTACCTGTAGCCGTGCCAAATCGAGCCTTGCGCTTGTGGCATATTCGCCCGACCCTGCTGCCGTGAAGGCACATGTGGTGGCAAACGGTTGGTTCAATGAGGACGAGGTCGTATCAGCTTTGGCCTGAACAGTCCGAGACGGTGGATGCTGTTTACGCAATCACGCTCTAAACTAGCCCGTGCCATCTTGCCTTCGTCCTGTGTGGAATCGATGCTTACCTATCGTTTGGTTGAGGAAAGCCTTTTGCCGACAGCCCTGCCTGCCTGATCAGTCGGCAATGTTGAAATGCACCGCTTGTCCATCCCACGTATGGAACAGGTGGCGGCCGTCCCGATAGGAAATCCTGCCGTCATCGACGGTGCGTTTTACCCGCCAGACAGTGTCGGCGGCCAGGCGCGCAAAGGCTCTGTCGTCGAGTGCAGGGCGCTCCCAGCCCATCTGGCCATCGCCTGAAATCTCGATCCGTGGCAACGCCATCAAGAGTGCCGCATGGTTCGTTTCCTTAAGGACAAGGGCAAAGGCGTTACTGGTGATCCCATAGCCGGTATGCGCGTGGACGATGCGCGGGTCGCGACCTTCTGTAACCATCCGGCCAAGGCCGCGGGGCTTATGATTTTGGCTCATCTGCCATGATGCGTTCGATCTTTTCCGGATCACATTGCTCGTCGAGAAGGAATTGGCGAACGCTGCCTTCCCAGGAGCGCACGTCGGCAAGGAACTTCTGCAGGTCTCGATGCCGCGGTCGGTAAAGGTTGTGCTGCCCTCGTCGGTGCCGTCGTAGACATGGATCATCTCGCCGTAGTCGATGTTGTCGGAGTTGCTGGCGATTTCTTCAAGCAACTCGAGGTTCTCACCGATCAGCGTGGCGACATATTCGATCGTGTAGACATGCGTCGGGCGCGCCATCACGCCGCCACCTGCCGGGCGCTTCCGGCGGACCAGTTCCAAGGCAATAGTTCCGGCAGCCTTGATACTGGAAGGCTGGGCATGCGGGCGAGCACGTCCGCCAGCCAGGCCTGCGGATCGATATCGTTCATCTTTGCCGAGACGATCAGGGAATACATGAAGGCAGCACGTTCGCCTCCGCGCTGTGAACCGGCGAATAGCCATGCCTTTCTTCCCAGAGCAATGCCGCGCAGGGCGCGTTCGGCGGCATTGTTCGAAAGGCAAAGCCTGCCGTCGTCGAGGAAGCGGGTGAAAGCGTCCCAGCGACCCTCCTTCTCGAACATGTAGTTGATCGCCTTGGCGACGGGATTGTGCTTGGACATCTGGGAACGCTGGGCCATGAGCCATTGATGCAATTCCTCGACGCGCGGGCGAGCATGCTGCTGCCGCGCCGCGAGACGTTCCTCGACGGACATGCCGTTTATGCCGCGCTCGATCTCGAAGAGCGCGTCAATGCGGGCGACGGCCTCAAGTGCGACGGGCGATATCTCGTGGGCAGGCTTGCCCTTGCGCACGTTGCCGGCGATGTCGGCCAGTTCGAAGAACTTGCGCCTGGCATGGCTCCAACAGAGTGCGCTCTTGACCGGCGCAGGGCCGCGGTCCGCACGGTAGAGGTCGTTGTAGCCACCATAGGCATCGGCCTGGAGAGTGCCATGCCACCCCACGAGATGCCTGTTTGGATGGGTCTTCTCGCGATCGGGGGAAAAGTAGAAGAGTGCCGCGGGAGGTGCGCCGCCCGCGAAGGGGCGGTCGTCGCGGACGTAAGTCCATAATCTTGCCTGCCGCGTTGCACCCCGCGCCAGAAGCGGCACGGTGGTATCGTCGCCATGCAGCCGAACGGCTGCCAGAACATGGGCGCGGATCAGATCATGGATCGGCTGCAGCGCCGTCGCGCAAGCCCCGACCTGATCGGCCAAAGTGGAGAGGCTGAGATCGACGCCTTCCCTGGCGTAGCGCTCGGCCTGGCGGTTCAAGGGCTGATGCTGGCCAAACTTCTCGAACAGGATCGTCGCCAGCAGGTTCGGCCCCGCCCATCCGCGCGGCGTGGCATGGAAAGGTGCCGGTGACTGGCTGATCTTCTCGCAATCCCGGCAGGTGAACTTCTCGCGAACCGTCTGGATCACCTTCCACTGGCGCGGAATCGCCTCCAGCGTCTCGGTGACGTCTTCGCCCATCTTCACGATCCGGTCCGAGCCGCAGCAGGTGCAGGTCGACGGAGCTTCGATGATCAAGCGCTCGCGCGGCAGGTGCGCGGGAAACGGCTTGCGGGCCGGCCGGCGGCGTTCGAAGGCGGAGACATTCGTGATCTTCGCTGCCACGCGTTCCGCCGCGATCTCGTCCTCGGTGGCGTCGGCCTCAAGTTCTTCGAGCTGCAATTCCATCTGGTCGATCAGCCGGGCGCGGCGTTCGGAGCTCTGGCCATACTGCTCGCGGCGCATTTTGGCGATCTCGAGCTTGAGGTGTCGGATCATCGCCTCGGACGTCGTCACGACGGCGCGCACCTGCGCGAGATCGGCC
>NZ_JBFRDQ010000310.1:0-5090 GCF_052113865.1 Allobosea sp. TAB14
CGCCTTGAGCAGGGTCGACTTGCCGCAGCCCGACGGCCCCAGCAGCACGAAACGGTCGGAGGTGTTGACCTGGAAGGAGACCCGCTCCGTCGCGGTGATCACCCGCCCCGGCAGCTTGTAGCGCAAGGTGACCGAGGACACGTCGAGCAAGGGCTCGGCCACGGCGACGGCCCGCGACATTGGCGCGGGCGGGACCGGCGCGGACAGATGCGGCGAAGCCAACTCAGCTCCCTGAAAGGTCATGCGCCACCGGCAAATAATAGTCCTTCCACGAAGCCGGAGTCGTCTTGACGCCGCCGGTGCGGACGAGGTGCTCGGCGAACTTCATCGTGCCTTGCGGGTAGATGTTCCACTCCATCATGCCGGGCTGCTTCAGCATCGTCAGGATCTGGTCGGAGGGGGTCTTGTCGCCCGTGACCTCGCGATAGATCTCGACGGCCTCCGGCGTCTTCGTATCGATGAAGCCCTTCGCCTCCTCGGCCGCATTGCGCAGCGCCTGGACGATCTTCGGATTGGCCTCCGCGAAGCCCGTCGTCGTCATGAACTGGCCCTGGCTCAGCGGCGAGCCCATGATGTCGGCGGAGCTGGCGACGACCCGCACCTCCGGAATCTGCTGCTGTTCGTAGAACTGGAAGGGCGGCGCCGCGAAATGGCTCTTCACCTCGTGGCTCGGGTTCTTCATCGCAATCAGCGCATCGGGATGGCCAAGCTGCACCGTCATCGCATCGAAATGGTTCCATTTATCGGGGCCGAACAGGTCGGAGGCCGCGATCTGGAGCAGGATTGCCTGCGTCGAGACGCGGATGGTCGGCACCGCGATCTTGTCGCCTTCCTTGTAGTCCTTGAGCGTTTTGATCCGCGGGTCGCGCGTCAGCAGCAGCGCGGGCTGGGCGGAACTGGCGCAGATCCCCTTCACCCGGCCGCGCGACTTGTCCCAGAGCACCAGCAGCGGCCCGGTGCCGGTGTTGATGATGTCGACGCTGCCGGAGAGCAACGCGTCCTGCTGCGCCCCGCCATTCGAGAAGTTCACCCATTTCGTGGTGACGCCGGCCACGCCGAGCTTCTCGGCATGCTTCTCGATCAGCTTCTGCTTCTCGATGACATGGGTCGGCATGTAGAGGATGCCGGGCTGGCGGCTCAGCGAGATCTCGGTCTTCGCCTGCGCCCTTGCGTCGGAATGAACGCCGATTGCCGCCGCCGCACCAAGCGCGAGCGTCTGCCTGCGTGTGAGCATGATGTCCCTCCCTGATGATTCTTGTTCGCGTCCTTGGCCGATGGCCATGCGCCTTGATTGGCATCAGTCAAACCACTAATGCATTAGTGCGTCAACCCTTCGGCCATGCTAAAATCCGAACGGCACGACGGCGTTCCAGCCTGTGGGCACCGGCGCTTGCTAAAATGCGAAGTACGGCAAGGAGCTGTCACGCCGCGCCGAATGCGGTATTCGGTCCGGTGCGGTAGAGGCGAACAGGATGAGCGACCTTCTCGAAAGATTTGCGGCAGCGCCCAAGCCGGCGACCAAGGGCGGTGCCGGCATCGTCTTCGACCTGTTGCGCGAGGAGATCATCTCGCTGGCGCTGGCGCCGGGCACGATGCTGTCGCGGCAGGAATTGCAGGAGCGCTTCGGCTTCTCCTCGACGCCGATCCGCGACGCGCTGATGAAGCTGCAGGAAGAGCGGCTGGTCGACGTCTTCCCCCAGCACGCCACCGTCGTCAGTGCGATCGACCTCGATCTCGCCCGGCAGGGCCAGTTCCTGCGCCGCTCGGTGGAGCTCGAGCTGGTGCGGGCGCTTGCGCTCGCGCCGCAGCCGACGGTGCTGGCGAGGATGCGAAGCCTCGTCCGGCAGCAGACGGCCTTTGCCGATCTCGGCGAGCATGAGGCCTTCGCCGCCGCCGACCACGCCTTCCATCGCTGCTTGTACGATGCGGCGCATATGGCGGTTCTCTGGGAGCTTGTCCGGCGCCAGAGCGGCCATATCGACCGGCTGCGGCGCCTGCATCTGCCCAAGGAAGGCAAGATGCGCGAGATCCTGGCGGCGCATACCGCCATCCTCGATGCGGTCGAGGCGGAAGATCCGGCCGCGGCCCAGGACGCGCTGCGCGATCACCTCTCCCGCTCACTCGACTTCGTGCCCTCGCTGCGAGAGCTGCACCCGACCTATTTCAGGAACTGACGCGTCGAAAGTGCCGGGAAGCAGAACGATGCCCGGTTGAATCGGAGTCTCGGCCTCAGAACGCCGCCTTCAGAGCGAAGCACCGCCGCAGACGACGATCTGCTGCCCGGTGATGCTCGCGGCCCCTTTCGAGAGCAGGAAAGCGGCAGTCGCCGCGACCTCCTCCGGCTTCACCAGCCGGCCCATCGGCGGCATCTTGGGCGCGACGGAGGCCCGGTTCGGGTCCCTCAGCATCGGCGTATCGGTCGCGCCGGGAGCCACCACGTTCACCGTGATCCGGCGCGGCGCGAGCTCGATCGCGAAGGAGCGGGCCATGCCGACGAGCGCGGCCTTCGTCGCGGCATATTGCGCGCGTCCGGCCGAGCCCGCCGCCGTGCGGCTGCCGATGAAGACGATGCGCGCGCCCTCCGGCAGCGATGCGGCCAGCGCCCTCGTTCATCCGGTATAGGCGCGCGCCTGCGCCCGGATCTTCTCGGCATCGAAATTGTTGATCTCGCCAATCAGATCGTTGGTGTAGATCTTGGAGAAGTCCTTGATGTCCCAGTCGTTCATCTTGGCTTCCGTGACGAATTCGTCGACCCGGATCGAGCCCATCTTGGCACCCTGATAGGGCGGCTCGTAGAGCTTGATGCGCCGGCTGATCGCCTCCAGCACCGACTTCACCGCCTGCTCCTCGCTGGAGCCGCGCGGGGCGGTTTCCGGATAGAGCTTGAGGAAGGCCTTGGCGCCGGCCGTCGGGTTTTCGAGGATGAACTGCGAAGCCTTGGCCGTCGAGCGGCCGAAACCGACGAAGGTGGCGCGCTCGGCCTGGATGCGCGGCCGCAGACCCATCAGGAACTGACCGCCGATCATCGGCAGATTGTCGGGTCGCTTCACCAGCTCGAGCGGGATGCCCGCGCCATCGATGATGCCGAAGCCGGTATCGTAATAGGCGAGTGCATCGATCGCGCCGCGCTGGAGTGCGACGCCGGCCGGCACGCCGGCGCCGACCGCCGTCCACTTCACGTCCTTGTCGGGGTCGATGCCGAGCGACTTCAGCACGTTGCGGGTGACGGGATATTCGGTACCGCCGAAATCGGAGACGCCGATMTTCTTGCCCTTCAGGTCGGCATAGGCCTTCACCGCCGAGCCCGGCTTCACCGCCACGTCCCATTTATAGGGATAGGTGTACTGGTAGAACCATTGCGACTGGCCCCATTCGCCCCGGGCGAGGATGGGCAGGGCGTAGGAGGGCACGCCGATACCGACATCGACATCGCCCTTGTCGGTCGCGACCTGGACGTTGGCGTTGCCGCCGAGCGCCAGCCCCTGCACCTTGAAGCCTTCCTCGGCATTGTAGCCCAGCGCCTCGCCGACCAGCAGGTTGATGACGCTGGCGTTGATCGACTTGAGGCCGACGCCGACCTTCACCGTCTTGGCCGGCTGCGCGAAGGCGGAGCGCGGGCCAAGCGCCAGCGCGGTCGCGAAGACGCTGCCGGCCTGGAGCCATTGTCTGCGGGTGATCATGACGTTCTCCCTTGCTTGCTTATGGTTGWGGTCGTTTCACTTGCGGCCGCGATCGCCCCAATGGACGATGCGTGCCTCCAGCCCGCGGACGATGCCGTGGAGCAGGATTCCCATCGCACCCAGGATGACGAGCGCGGCGAAGACGCCGGCGACGTCGGTCACCGCCTGGGCCTGCGTGATGACGACGCCCATGCCCTGCTGGGCGCCGAGGAACTCGGCGACGATGGTGCCGAGCAGCGCGTAGACCACCGCCATGTCGAGCCCAGCGAAGATATAGGGCGCGGCGTTGGGCAGCTTGACGATGCGATAGGTCTCGAAGCGCGAGGCCGAGAGCGAGCGCATCAGGTCGATGCGCTCCGGCTCGACGGCGCGCAGGCCGGTGAAGCTGTTGATCAGCATCGGGAAGAAGGCGAGCAGCGCCGAGATCGCGATCTTCGAGCCGTCGCCGAAGCCGAACCAGATCACGACCAGCGGCGCGATCGCCACCTTCGGCAGCGATTGCAGCGCGAAGGCATAGGGCATCACCAGCTTCTCGATCAGCCGGCTCTCGGCCATCAGCGAGCCGAGCGTAAGGCCGAGGCCCGAGCCAATGGCGAGCCCGATCGCGGCGTTCTTCAGCGTGCCCCAGAGCGGCAGGTAATAGCCGAGCGGGCTCGACGGACTGACCGCGAGGCCCGACCAGAGCGCCTTCCACACCGCGAGCGGCGTCGGCAGGATGTAGGACGGAACGTCGAGATACTTCACCGCCGCCGCCCAGCCGGCGAAGAGGATGACGAGGCCGACGAGCGTGATCGCGGTGCCGTTGACGCCCTTCTTCCGCTGGCGTTTGCCGGCGGCGGCCTTGGGCCGGGGCGCGGCTTTCTCGATCGCGGCGGAATCGGCGATGATGGTGGTCTGTGCCTGGCTCATCATTCGTCTCCCTGGGCGTTGAGCAGGCCCCGGATTTCCTTGGCGAGCGCCGGATAGGCCGGGTGGCTGATGATGCTGTCATTGGAGCGCGGGCGCGGGATCGGCACCTCGAGTTCGCGGATGACGCGGCCGGGGCGCGCCGACATCACCACGACGCGGTCGGCGAGGAAGATCGCTTCCGAGATCGAATGCGTGATCAGCATCACGGTCTTGCGGCTCGCCTGCCAGATGCGCTGGAGTTCGAGGTTCATCCGCTCGCGGGTCAGCGCGTCGAGCGCGCCGAAGGGCTCGTCCATCAGCAGGACGCGGGGGCTGCGCACCAGCGCCCGGCAGATGCCGGCGCGCTGCTGCATGCCTCCCGAAAGCTCATAGGGGTAGCGGTGCCCGAAATCCTTGAGGCCAGTGACATCGAGCAGCCGGTCGACATCCTCCGCCTGCCCCACCTGTTTGCCGCCGACCCGCAAGGGCAGCGCGACATTCTCGCGCACGGTGAGCCAGGGC